>JAHIKR010000284.1 GCA_018897415.1 Pseudomonadota bacterium | reverse complement strand
GCAAAGATTGCATTTAACTTTTTTCTCATCGAGGGGTTTGTAAAGATATGCATCCATAGTTTCTTAACTCCGATTTTAACCTGCCAATGCATCGGTCGTACGCTTGGGACGGCAAGTAATCGAAAGAGGTCTGGTTATATAACGGGGAACAGGAGCAAACACAATGCCTGCGAAGGCCCCAAACGGGCATCTTTGAACCAGGTTCGAATGTTCTATTCTGGAGGTTATTTTCCCTGAGGCCGACAAAAACTGGCATACAGTTCTCCATGATATAGGGACATCGCCTAAAATGGCACGGATGATTTTCTTTAATTCCCAGACACTGAAAAATTGTGCGTGGTTGTAAATACTTTTAATAAACATCCCTTTAAGCCTCAACTGTATCCCCTTAAGAGCATGCCTGTTAAGTACACCTATAAAAATTCTGTCTTTTGTAACCCTGCAAGCCTCTTCAATTGCCTTCCTAGGATCTTCAACAAATTCCAGAGTAGTTATAAAGCAGGCATAGTTAAATGAATTATCATCAAAAGGCAGATCTTCAGCAAATCCGCGATGTAGATCCGCACGATGTCCAACTTTTTTAATAGCAATATCAAGCATATATGGAGATGGATCAATGCCCGTAATCCGTAAGCCTCTGTCTAAAAAGGGAAGAAGACTTGCACCGGTACCACACCCTATATCTAAAAGAGAATTCCCATCCATCGGCTTAAGCATATCCAGCATAAGTCGAAATTCAAGGCCGGCGGCAAATCTGTTCTGTGGTTTATCGAACCAGCAGTCATAATTCGAGGCATCATTAAAATCAAATACATAACCCATGTTTAATAATTTATAGAAAAAAAGGAATTTTATCAAGGAGAAAACATATCAAGCTTCAGTGCTCTCTATCCTTGAACCCCTGGCCCAGACCTGGCTTCTCTGTCCCATTGGGTAGAAACGTTTATCGTAGCATTCAGTGAGATCGTGCCAGGAATGCATATCAAGTCGCGCCAGGGCAGGCGTGAACCTTCGAACTTTGAACCTGAGTAGTTAAAAAATATCTTGATTGTTTTTTAATACCTTGTTCTGGGCTGCGGACAAGAGCCTGGGTTGTATTGAAATTATGAATGAGCAAATGTAGCCTCATTCATCTGCAACCCGGGCAGTCTTTTTATATATTTTATATATTGAACTTTTCTCTATATTCGGGAATTTCTATAATTGGCGGCCTTTCGGAACCCTTATCTTTATAAATATCTGGCTTGTAGCCGTTCTTTCCCAATTTATATTGTATCATCTCGTTAAAAAAATCGGTTTTTAATTCAGCTATCCCAAGCTTTTCAAGGCGCTTACAAAAAATCTTCAGAATAACAAAAGACATTTTCCCCAATGATTTAGTATCCTGATTCCTGTGAACCCGCCTTTCAAGATCTACCTGAGCAATAACATCAAGCCCCCATTTTTCATAAGTATCGAGAATTATACTGGTTTCAATGCCGTAGCCTATTGGAAAGGGTATTCTCTCAAAGAGTTCACGGTAACCTGCATATTCGCCGGAAAGGGGCTGTAGAATCTGGGTAAGCTCTGGAAAAAATAAAGAAAACAGCGGTCTTATTACAAGTTCGGTAACCCTGCCACCTCCAGTAGGTCTCATTTTCTTTTTGCCTGTAACAATTGGACGGTCATAGAACCCTTTGCAATATTTTATATTATCAAAAAGAAGAAGCGGACCGACAAGAGCATAAACAAATCTATGGTGAATATTTTTTATATCTGCATCAAGGTAAACAATTATATCACCCGTTGTAATATAAAGAGCTTTCCAAAGATTTTCACCCTTCCCCTTAAACTTTTTAAGTTTGGGCAGGATATCATCAGCCTGGTAAACATCAGCACCATAACTTGACGCTATTTCCATAGTTCTATCTGTCGAGCCGGAATCAATAACCACGATTTCATCAAGAAGTTGAAAGCGGGACATCAGTTCCGACTTCATAATAATAATTTCTTTTGCGATAGTCTTTTCTTCATTAAGAGTCGGCAGACAAAGAGATATTTTAATCTTCTTTCTTTTTTTTTCTTCAACAAGACGGTCAATATCTTTAAATTCAGAATGATGAAAGGTATTCTTTTTTAGCCAGTTATTATTCATCACAAACCCCTTTGTCTATTGCCATAATCGCTCCAATAATCTGGGCAATCCCCTTATACATCGGTTCAATTTCCATAATAGAATTTTCAAGATGAATATTTTCTCCTCGAGTAATTCCAAGTGTAACTGCCGGTATTTTGTGCGCAAGAAAAATTGACAATTCAGATTCACTTGGGCCACTTACTGGTTTTAGGCCCAAACTTTCAATTATTGCCCCGGTACTTTTTACAAGAGGATGATTGTATTTTAAACTAGCTGCATTGAGATTACTTATAGTTTTTAATTTCAGCTCAACTTCATATTGATGCCTTATGTCGTCAATAATGTCACTAATGTCATTATAAATACTTTTGACCATCTTATCTAAATCACTTTGGATCTCAAAGCCAAGCTTTGCATTATAGGCTATAGTTCCGTGTTTGAAACCGCCTGATATTTTACCTATAATTACTTCAGAACGCGGTCTTTGAGGCAAGCGCAACTCCAGGATCTGGTTTATAACTTCATTTAAAATCAATATTGCATTTGGCCTGAACTTCTGAATCTGTTTAAGGGTTGTTGGTATATCACATTCGACTTCACATCTAATCATTCCTTCAGAGTAATAATTGAGTCTGCCAAGTTCAATACCCTCTAAGCAGATTGCACCTCTTATTGGAGTATCCCATGTTTTTAAAAGATGTCTGATGCCACGCAAGTTCCCCTCTCCTAATGATTGTATAACGCCAGCCAGGACAATATCGGATTCAAAACGAAGATCTAACTTTCTAAAAATTTCCGGCAACGAAGCCAAAACTCCAACACTTAATGAATTATCTAAAATACCCGCTCCCTTTATTGTTCTTTTCTTGACGGTATAATTATGATCGATATCTTTTTCAAAAACAGTATCTACATGCGCAACAACAAAAACAGGTGGCTTTGATGTAGAAGTTCCCCTTATAATTCCAATGGGATTTCCGTATCCATCGGTTGTACATTCATCGACCTGAAACTCAGATAACCTTTCCATAAAAAAATCTGTCCGCCTCTTTTCCTTGAAAGTGGGAGCAGGTATCTGTCCAATAAATACTATATTAGCGATAATTGTTTCCTTGATCGACTTGATCGCCTCAACAAAAGACGGTAATTTATCAAGGTGCTTTTCCATATTGGCCCCCCTAAAAATACCCAATTTTAACAAAACGAGCCTTAGAAACGTTCAAAATAATCAAAGCGGTGAGCGAGAATATTGTAATATACGGAATAAGAGTTACTATAAATACACTAAAATTAAACTTGGATCAATATCGCATTTAAAGGATAATGAAGAAAATATGATTATCGCCGGCACTCGAACGATGCTTCACGGCAAAATATTTATCTCTTGTCATTGATAGGAATTAAGGAGGCGAAACTTGAGTAAGTATAATAAGGTAATAATCTAAATTTCTGTATCAGACCTCGTTGGAACAGAAATTTTGTAGAATTGCACACCTTCCTTTTCTAAAATCTTTTCTTCTTCCCTTGAGCTGACACCTCTTATATTTTTAGGCTCATTAACACCATAATGCATTTTCAAGGCTTCCTTGGCAAAGTCACATCCTACATCGTCAAAATTTTTCTCGATAAAATTTAATATGTTATTACTAATAACCGCCAACTCATCCTTATTGTCAGATGAATCCACTCCTTTGTGAGGCATCTTTATCGCAAAGGTTGATGGGATCTTGGATACAGAAGTATCTTCACAAATCGGGCAGGTAATTAAACCTTGCTCCATCTGTTTTTCATAGGACTGTCCATCTTCAAACCAGCCTTCAAAAGTATGACCATTTGAGCACTGTAAATCAAAAGCAATCATACATATACCATCTCTGAAAAATTTTAGGTGACAACATGAGCCTTTAAAACTATTTTAAGGCATACTGTATTTTATTATCATATGTGCCGAAATTTTAAAAGAAATTATTGACATATTAAACAGTTTCAAAGCAAAATAAAAACGTAAGCGTTCGCAGGTTCAAAAGTTCACCGTTCACCGTTCAGGGTTATGAGAAAGTTAGGCATCGTTAATTCAACGCTATACAAAGCTCTTTATGAACTTTTAGTGCAAGGCCGTTTAGAACTCACGAATCACCTGCCCGCTCGCCAAGATTGCGAGGCAGGCGGGTTTTCAGTGAACCTTGAACCTTTGAACCTTGAACCTTTAAACGGTTACCTTATCTTTATGGAGAATACCACCAATGAAAAGCTTTATTGTTTTTTTCATAGTCTTATTTTCTACAGTGGTTCAGGCTGAAACCATGTATGTAGGTTATAATATTAAAATAACGGTTAGAACAGGGCCAGGAATTAATCACAAGATAGTGGCAATGATCAGATCAGGCGAAAGAGTCGAAGTGGTTAAACCAGAGGAGGAATGGTCTCTTGTTCGAATCACAAATGGAAAGGAAGGATGGGTTCTCAGCCGCTTCCTAACAGCTAATGAACCAGATGAGCTGGTTCTTGATAGATTGAAAAAAAAGCATAAGGTGCTTACTATTCAGGCAGTCTCTCTGATTGAAGAAAACAAGGTCTATAAAAAAGAAAATAATAAGCTGAATTCAGAACTTAAAACAAACGAAGAAATGTTAAATGAAATTAGATTATCTTATGAAACCTTGAAAAAAGAGTCTGCCGGATTTCTTGAACTAAAGTCTAATTATGAAAAGATTTCATCAAAACTTTCCGAACAGACAAAAAAAGCTGAAAAATTGGAAGAAGAATTAACAAAACTATTGTTACATCAGAATATCAAGTGGTTTTTAAGCGGTGCTGGAGTGCTCCTTTTGGGCTTTCTAATAGGATTTAGCGCCAAACGTCAGCGCAGACGCCCATCTTTACTGTAACATCATAAAATCTATAGCTTAAATTTAAAAAACAATTATTTCAATCCCTCGACAAAATGTTTCAATGATCTTCATACCAAGTAGAGACCTTTGAAAATACAATATCAATTTCAAGATTTTTAAATAGAGCCGGAGTTTATTATAATGGAATTTGAAACTGATTTCTTGATTATAGGAAGTGGTGTAGCTGGGCTGACGTTCGCCCTTAAAGTAGCAGAATTCGGCGATGTCGCACTTGTAACTAAAAAAGGAATCATGGATAGCAACACAGCTCAGGCACAGGGCGGCGTTGCTTCTGTTTTTGATAAGGTCGATTCATTTGATCTCCATATCCTTGACACTCTTGCATCAGGAGACGGTCTCTGCAACAAGGAAGTTGTTGAGATGGTAGTAAAAAACGGACCTGATAGAATTCTGGAATTAATCAATTTTGGTGTACATTTCAACTTAAAGGAAAATAGCTCAAAAAAGAAAGCCTTTGATTTTGATCTTGGACGCGAGGGAGGGCACTCAAAAAAACGTATCGTGCATGCTCAGGATATGACGGGACTGGAAATAGAAACCGTGCTGGTACGTCACGTCAAAAATCATGAACGTATTACCTTGTTTGAGAACCATATTGCAATTGATCTTATCACATGTTCAACTCTTTTAAAAAGCGGTCTGGTAACAACCAACCACGAGGAATCCTGCTGTGGAGCATATGTCCTTGACAGAAATACAAATCAAGTCAAAACATTTCGCTCTAAAATAACTCTGCTCGCAACAGGTGGTGCTGGCAAGGTGTATATTTATACAAGCAATCCCGACATTGCGACCGGAGATGGAATTGCAATGGGATACAGAGCGGGCGCTACATTAGCCAACCTTGAGTTTGTCCAGTTTCATCCAACCTGCCTTTACCATCCTGAAGCTAAAAACTTTCTTATTTCAGAAGCTGTCAGAGGTGAAGGGGGAATTCTTATTGACTCTGCTGGGAATCCTTTCATGGAAAAATATGACCCCCAAAAAGATCTGGCCTGCCGTGACGTTGTCGCCAGAGCTATAGATACAGAACTCAAGAAAAGCGGAGATGATTCGGTATTTCTCGATATATCTCATAAACCCTCTGAATTTGTTAAAGATCGTTTCCCTAATCTTTATGAGAAATGTCTAACTTTTGGTATCGACATGACAGCCGAACCTATCCCTGTCGTTCCAGCAGCTCACTATATGTGTGGTGGTGTAAAAACAGATACTTACGGCAGGACAAATATCCTCAGGCTTTACACTATTGGGGAAACGGCTTGCACAGGGCTTCACGGAGCTAATAGACTGGCAAGCAATTCTCTGATAGAAGCGCTGGTCTATGCCCATATGGCAGCAAAACAGGCAGTAAAAGACCTTAAAACATTAGATTTCAAATACACACCTGATCTTCCCATGTGGGACGAATCCGGTACAACCGACAGTGATGAAGTCATCATGGTTTCACATAACTGGGATGAAATAAGACGGTCTATGTGGAACTATGTGGGAATAGTTAGATCGAATAAACGTCTTGAAAGAGCAAAAAGAAGGATAGAGAACATTCAAAACGAAATTCATGAATATTACTGGAATTTCAAAATTTCCGGGGATCTTATTGAGCTCCGGAATATTGCTACAGTTGCTGAATTGATTATTAAATGTGCCATGCTCAGAAAGGAAAGCCGCGGACTTCACTACAATATAGAATATCCTTATCGTGACGACAAATTATGGGGGAAAGATACTATTATAAGAAGAGTTTTTGAAGGATAAAAATCTCCTTGCATGGAAATAGCCACTAAGATATTAATAATGATTTACGGTTAACTGTGAACGGTTACCGGAATAGCTTCTAAGTCAAACAGCAGACAGAAAATTCTATAGAGGACTAATGTAATGATACACAGAATTAAGCAGTTCATTTTATTAGCTATTTTAGTGTCTGCTGGGTATTTCCTGTTATCAAATCATATAATTTATTTTGGCAATGGTATTAAGTTATTAAAAAAATCAAAACCCACTTCAGCTTATACGTTTGTTAGTATTGTGGATAAAAGAGCTGAGGATATTCTAAAAATT
>JAHIKR010000031.1 GCA_018897415.1 Pseudomonadota bacterium | reverse complement strand
GAACTGTTTAATATCAAAGCATACAGCACAGTAAGCAGCATATTACGAAGAGTTTCGAGTCTTAAAAAATATGACAAAAAAATTAAAAAACGGATAGAGAAAATTCAAGATAGTATTAATAAGGGTCAAAGGCAGACTTGACCCCTTTTCTGTTATAAAAAATATGACAAAAAAATTAAAAAACGGATAGAGAAAATTCAAGATAGTATTAATAAGGGTCAAAGGCAGACTTGACCCCTTTTCTGGAATATTTTTCTGCCGTCTTGCTCATAAGGCGTTTAGGTGCCATCGGATACAACGATAATCATTGATTTTGTCCAACCATTTTATCCTCAAATGCAGAACGTACCAAAAAAGTAAGAGTCTCATGGAAAACTACCTCGACATATTGTTTTTTATTGCCGGTTTCACAGTGATTGCCCTTGCTTCAAAGCAAATTGGACAGTTCTTCATCAAAGCGGAACTCCCTCTGATTAGTGGATTTCTTTTTACCGGCATACTTGCCGGGCCTTATGTATTAGGTCTCATTTCAGTAGAAACTACAGAAAACTTACGATTTGTGGATGAGATATCACTGGGGTTCATTGCCTTTGCCGCCGGAAGTGAACTGTATTTGAAAGAGCTCAAAAGTCGCTTTAAAATCATTACCTGGGTAACCGTTGGGATCGTGGTGAGCACTTTTTCCCTTGGCAGCTTAACTTTTTTTATGTTGTCCGACTTTATCCCCTTTATGCAAAGCATGCCGGTGGCCGGCCGAATGGCGGTTTCTATCCTGGTAGGCGCTATCCTGGTCGCTCGTTCTCCATCATCGGCCATAGCTATTGTAAATGAACTTCGTGCCATGGGGCCTTTTACTCAAACGGTATTGGGCGTAACGATGATTACGGACGTAGTGGTCATTACTCTGTTCGCCGTTAACTCTTCAATCGCCGATGCCCTTTTGACGGGCTTGGGCTTTGATCTGAGTTTTATAATCCTGATCTTGATCGAGATGGTGATATCGCTGGCGCTGGGGTATTTTCTCGGAAAAATCTTAATTCGTATCCTGGCCTGTAGCATCAATAGTACCGTAAAAGCAGGGATTATTTTGCTGACAGGATATGGTGTTTTTGTCTTATCTGCCGCAATCCGTGAAGCTACCCATGCTATATTACCTTTTGAAATACTTTTGGAACCCCTGCTCATTTGCATGATTGGCGGCTTTCTGGCAACCAACTACAGCGAGCATCGCGAGGAGTTCTCAAAAATTCTTCGCGACATCGGGCCTCCGGTTTATGTCGTCTTTTTTACACTGGCCGGGGCTTCGCTGTCGTTGGATGTTCTGGCCAAAACCTGGCCAATTGCGTTGGTTCTCTTTGTGGTTCGTTTGGTTGCCATATTCGCTGGCAGTTTCAGCGGCGGCGCGCTGGCCGGAGTTCCTATGAAATATAACCGTATTGGTTGGATGTCTCTTATAACCCAGGCCGGAGTCGGGCTGGGTCTGGCGAAACAGCTCGTTGTGGGGTTCCCTGAGTTTGGGGCACCTCTTGCCACGATAATTATTTCAGTCATTGTGCTGAACCAGATTGTCGGTCCCCCTATGTTCAAATGGGCGATTTGCATGGCAGGGGAAGCGCACACTCGTGCAGAGACACCGGAATTTGGCGGTGGACGCAATGCAATAATCTTTGGCCTGGAAGGACAATCGCTGGCATTGGCTCGATCTCTGCGCTCCCACGGCTGGAGCGTGCAAATCGCCTCCATGGAGGTCAGCGATGAGGATATTAAAGCCTCTGATGTTGATATTTTTCCTATTTCCAGCTTGACTCTGGATGTATTGCATCATCTGAACGCCGGGCAAGCCGAAGCGATTGTCGCCATGCTCTCTGATGAAGAAAATTACCGGATTTGCGAATTGGCATATGAACATTTCGGAACGGAGAGTTTAGTCGTGCGTTTAAATAATCGGGCTAACTTTGACCGATTTAATGCACTGGGCGCTTTGATTGTTGATCCCACCATCGCTGTTGTCAGCCTGCTCGATCATTTTGTACGCTCTCCGACGGCTACATCGCTGCTGCTGGGCATGGAAGAAAATCAGAATGTTGCTGAGCTGGAACTCCGCAACCCAAACTTACATGGCATTGCTCTGCGCGAATTGCGCCTGCCTTTGGACACGCTCATTTTATCCGTCCGTCGCCATGGACAGATGTTGATATCTCACGGTTATATCCGGCTTGAAGTCGGTGATTGGGTAACCGTGATCGGGTCGTCGAAAAGCTTAGAAGAAATAGCGCTGCGATTCGATATAAACAGAGAATATGCTCTTTTGCACCTTATTGAAACGGTCACACCCAAAGAACTCGCATCCCGTTCATTGGAAACAGAAGTAAAAGAAATCATTCGGGAAGAAAGTGGTATTCCCAAAGATAGATTTGACAGGTTTGTCGAAGAGAGTAGTGTAATAGATATTGATCATGCCATAGGGGTAGAAGAGTTGTTTCAACTGGTAGCCAAGGCCATGGCTGTCAGACTGAACATAAAACCCGCCTTGCTTTTCGAATTACTGATGGCGAGAGAAAAGGAAAGTAGCACAGCCATAAGTCAAGGCATAGCCATACCACATATCATAATCGACGGGAAACATACATTCGGTATGCTCCTGGCCCGTTGTAAGGAAGGAATCACCTTTTCAGAATCAGCCCCGATGGTTTATGCTGTCTTTGCCATGGTGGGAACCAGGGACGAGCGGAATTTTCATCTTCGCGCTCTATCATCTATCGCTCAGATCGTCCAGGATCCTTATTTTGAAAAGAACTGGTTAAGAGCCAAAAATGAGAAAGCCCTGCGCGATGTTATGCTTATGGCAAAGCGCAAAAGGCATGGGAGGACTTGCTGAACCTCCACTTGCAAATCGGTTGTCGGCTTCAAAAGAGTCTACTATTGACCCATAGAGAAATGGGGTCGCCCCTTATCTCTTGCTTAAATTTGCCAGAGATCGAGGCTGATGGTTGCAATGGTTT
>JAHIKR010000283.1 GCA_018897415.1 Pseudomonadota bacterium | reverse complement strand
TCAAAGTAAGTAAGGTGTCTTCACTTTTTAAGCAATTTGTTATATTGCAGACTCCATCTGAAAGAGCTGCTGCTATAAGAATTCTGTGGGTATAACTCTTTGATCCCGGAACTTCAATTTCACTGTTTTTTACTTTTTGTGTCTTAATTTCAATCATAACTTACGAGAGCACCCAGCACGGTTTTTCTCATAACATCAACCGGAGCTTTCTTTCCTGTCCATAATTCAAACTGTGCTACACCCTGGCAAACAAACATTGAGGCTCCGTCTATTGTAATGCAGCCGATATCTTCAGCCTCTTTTAAAAGACGGGTTTTCAGGGGATTATAAACAATATCCATTACAACCATATCTTTTTGCAGATACTCATTCTTTATAGGCATCTCGTCAATATTTGGATACATCCCAAGCGGTGTTGCATTAATCAGAATTTGGCAGTCATAATCTTTATAATCCTGTAGTGGATAATATTCCACACCAAGGTCTCTTGCCAGTTGTTTCCCTTCATCTTCTAATATGTTTACAATAGTTAATCTGCCGCCTTCGGATAATATCCCAAATCCAATTGCGCGCGCAGCGCCGCCGGCGCCTATCATTATAACATCTTTGTCTTTGATGCTTGTTTTTTCCAGCAGAGCGTTTGTTGCTCCAAGATAGTCTGTATTACTACCAAAAAGCCTGTCTTGTCTGTTAACTATAGTATTAACAGCACCAATCTTTATAGCGTTTTCATCTATTTCATCTAAAAACTCCATTACAGTCAGCTTATGGGGTATTGTGACGCTGACGCCCTTTATATTTAGAGCCCTTATACCGGAAATAGCGGAAGAAACATCTTTAACATTAAATGCAAGATATACTCCGTTATATTTTATGTGGGCAAATGCGCTGTTATGCATAACAGGACTCAAGCTGTGAGATATTGGATCTCCAATAACGCAAAAAAGAAAAGTGCTCGCATCAATATTCATAATTATTATGCCTCGAAAATGTAAAATTTTGAATTCTTATAACCTCTGACCTCTGACCTCTGACCCATAAGCGCTAACTTAAACAGAGAGACATTAATCATTAACTATTAACAATTGATTATTGATTATTAACAACGGCAAAAGGCGATGATATCCAGGAGCGAACTGTTGATTTTGCTGTAAGTATTATTTAATTTATCAGCAAATTCCCGAAATTTTCAGCAGGGAAAAATAATTAATAATCAATTGTTAATAAATAATTGTTAACTTAGCGCTTATGATCTCTGACCTCTGATCTCTGATCCCTGCCCTTAACCCTGCGCTCTTGGATAAGAACCAAGACACTTAAGATAAAGGCAAAGCTTTTTCATTTCCGTTATGGTTTCTTTTACTATGGTATCTTCTATGTGTCCTTCTATATCGACCGAGAAGAAATAGCTCCAGTTTTCGTGTTTGGTCGGCCTTGACTCAAGTTTAACCATATTAATTCCAGCCTCGGCAATAGGTTCTAAAACTCTGTACAGAGCGCCAGGGACATGAGAAGTGACAAACATTATTGATGTCTTATCGCATCCTGTCCTGCGAATTTTATCTTTTCCGATAACGAGAAACCTTGTGATATTTCTTGAAAAATCTTCTATCTTTGATGCTGTGACCTGCAGTTTATAAATGTGTGCTGCCTCCCTGCTGGCAATAGCGGCAGAATCGGGTTCTGTAGAAGCTTTCTGAGCAGCAAGTGCGGTACTGCTGCATTCTTCAAGTACACATTCAGGCAGGTTCTTTCTGAGCCATCTGCGGCACTGAGCAAAGGCGTGAGGATGTGAATAGATCACTTTTATATCATCCATAGAGCCTTTTGTTGATAATAGGTCATGAGATATTGCAAGGTATATTTCGGCGCATATCTTCAGGTTTGAATCATAAAAAAGGTCAACAGTATAATTTACTGTTCCTTCAATTGAATTCTCAACAGGAGTAACACCATAATGACACACACCTTTTTCAACTTCAGAAAAAATATCGCTTATACTAGGCTGGGGAACAAATGAAACACTGCGGCCGAAATGGTTAATAGCGGCAATATGGGTGAATGTGGCTTCAGGTCCAAGATATGTTACTATCTGCGGCTTTTGAATTTCACGTGATGCTGCAATTATCTCGGTGAAAATATGATGCAGTGCATTATTACCTAAAGGACCTTTGTTGAGGCCTGAAAGTCTTTTTATTATAGTTGTTTCACGTGCACTGTCTAAAACCGGCTCATTGTTTACTTCCTTGATTTGTCCAATTTCTTTTGCGAGCAGAAGTCTTCTGTTGATGAGATCAAGAATATTGTCGTCAATATCATTTATTGATTTCCTCAGCGAGCTGATTTTTGAAGTCGAATTGTTGTTTTTAGGATTTTCGGAGTTTGTCATGATATTACTTTTCCGTAATTGTTTCATCAATTTTGAGGCCGAAATGCCTGCCACCTTCCTCAATTGCTACAAGAACTTCGTCTCCGGGTTTCAGGTTTACAACTGATACTGCTTTTCCTTCAGGATCAGTCAAGCGAATTGTTTCCGCATTTTGAAGAATAGTAGATATCTCTTTGTCTCCAACAACTGCCTTAATCAACATTAATGGGCGTTTCTCGATTTTCAGGCGACCCACAATACCAACCGTCGTGTTGCCCTTGAAATCAACGATTATTACCTGGTCTCCTGCAGAAAGATCTGAAAGGTACTTGGTTTTGTTATCGGGAACCCTTGTATATGCATGGACAGGCCCTGCATTAACCCTGAAAGGCCTTGGAGACACATACGGATTTGATATGCTTTCCGAATGAACCAAAAACAAGGCGCTGCTGCTGTTTCCAATCAGCATGCCCTGTCCGGCAGTCATTGAGGTACATGTATCAACACATACTCTGTCACCCATTCCAACAGGTATAATTTCGACAATTTTAGCTACTTCAAGAGGAGTTTTGTCTTCCATTGATCTAAGCCGAGAAAGAGCCTTTTTCAATTCAAGCGGGTCTTTTGCATGAAAAAGGATATGATTTACACCTTTTTCCAGAATGCCGAAGGCAGTTTGCGCCTCTTCAAAACTTTTAACCTGAGCAATAACGTCAGCGCCTTTTGCTATTAAGTTTTCCAGAGGTATTATTGTCCAGTCACTGCATTGAAGTATAACTTTTTTATTTTGGCTGAGCTTGACTATCTCTTCCTCGTCTTGTCCACTTTTAATTGTAAAAATTACTACATCCTCGCCTATCTTTAAGTCACCATCCTCTGAAATGGTTTGAATTCTGCTCAACTCTTTTACTTTATCAGAAAATCCCCGTGGCACCATTATGCCATCAGCCCCGCCTTCAAGAGCCGTTGTTACCATTTTCTTATCCCAAGGATCCACCTTTACCCAGATTTTTCGCATTATATTATCCCCAAATAAATCGGTTATCGGTTGTCGGTTTACAGTTAACAGTTTTATGTTTTGATCAACCGTGAACCGTGAACCGTGAACTGTTACAACTATTCTAAAATTTTTAAGGCATTTTCAACACTGCTGTTATCATTTACAATGGCCGAAATAGCCCGCACCATTTGTTTTGGATCTCTATGCTGAAAAACATTTCGACCTATTGAAACACCGGCACCTCCAGCATCAATTGAGCCTTTTACCATTTCCAGTATTTCTTGATCTGAGTCCATTTTAGCTCCGCCTGCAATTACCACAGGTACAGAGCAGCCTTCAACAACTTCTCTGAAACTATCTGTTGAACCGGTGTACGAAACCTTAACGATATCCGCTCCCATCTCATTTCCAACTCTGGCAGCGTGTTTGATGACCTTAACGTCATACTCATCCTTTATCTTTTCGCCTCTGGGATAGATCATCGCAAGAAGGGGCATGCCCCATGTGCGTGCTTCATAGGCGACTTTGCCGAAATCATTCAGCATTTCTTTTTCACCGCCATTCCCCAAGTTTACATGTATGGAAACAGCATCTGCACCAAGTTTAATAGCCTCTTCTACTGAACAGACAAGAGTTTTTGCATTGGGGTAGGGTGATAGAGCTGTTGAGCCAGACAGATGTATTATAAGGCCTATGTCATTACCTTTGCCGCGATGGCCTTCACCAACAAGGCCTTTGTGTTCAACAATGGCATTAGCGCCTCCTTCAGCCACCTTTTGTATAATACTCTTCATATCCCGCAGGCCGTCGATAGGACCCACAGAGATACCGTGATCCATAGGAACAATTATGGTTTTCCCTGTATTTCGGTTAATTATACGTTCCATACGGATATTTTTACCCAAAATTGTCATGATATTCTCCTCCTTTTAAACCAAAAAAGGCCGTGAAGTTTTCTCCACGGCCTCTAAAAAAACCGTGGGCTTGAAGTCTACCCACGGCTTATTGCGCTTATTAAATTATTTTGTTTCAGCGCCCCCGGCAGGCAGACCGGTACTAAAAAAATAATAATAATAAAAATACCGATAACAGTTGCCTGAAATATTTTGCGCCACCTAAACGTCTCCTAAATTGTAATTGTCTTTTTTACTCTGAGTGTTCACGTTTATATTATCAAAATTTGGATGTCAAGAGTTTTTTAAACCATTACCTAAATCCCCTTTTCTAAAGGGCTGGTCTTTATACGCACTTGGCACCGTGGCTATGGTAACTATCGGTTGTGTAAGTACTTTTTCCGAACCGCAGAATATCGAACAAGGAATATCGAATGTCGAAGTAACCCCTTCGTAATTCTGCGGTTCCTTGTTCGATATTCAATATTCAAATTCTATTGAACTATGTGGGTTTTAGGTTTTAGACAGGCACCGAGGCCTTGTAGAGTGTTGCTTTACCTTGGATTCTATACTTGTTAACAGAAGAGGGGATAATTATCGATGCTCCCTTTGTCAGAGTTATATTTTCATTCAATTCAACATCTGCGATAGAAGCCTTACCATCAGTACAAAGAATTATTTCCACGCTTCTTTTTTCAGAGCTCGTATATGATATGTTTTTTTCATCAGAAATTACTGACAGAACAAATTCCTTTGCCATACTGTAATAAACTCCTTCACAATCTTTATCTTTTTGCGATAAAAGAATATTAACATCTGTTTCTTCAAAGCTAAGCACTTTTAAAAGTTCTGGAACATCAATATGTTTTTTTGTCAGCCCGCCTCTAAGTACGTTGTCCGAGTTTGCCATTAATTCTATCCCAAGGCCCTCAAGATATGCGTGAAGCTCTCCTGAGGGGAGAAAAATCGCCTGGCCGGGTTTAAGAGAGATTAAATTCAAAAGAATTGGTGCAAAAATTCCAATATCATCAGGATACTCTTTGTAGAGATTTATCATCCATTTAAAGCCAAGATTATCTTCGGCTATCTTTTGTGTATTTGTAATTGCATGTTCAATGATTTGTTTTTTTCTCTGGCTGTTCATTGTTATAAGAGACTGAAAAAAACTTTTCAGGCCTTCTGAATTCGGTTGCCTTTTAAAGTTATTAAGCTCTCTGTCCAAAACTTTCAGGCAGATTTTCTCCATAAGAGAAATGATTTCTGAAATTTTGCGAAAACCGTATAGGGCCAGGAAAGGTGTCAAAGCGCAAATACACTCTGGCTTGTGGTTTTCATCTTTATAGTTTCTGCTTGGAGAATCTAACGCTATTCCGAGCCTGTTTTCTCTTTCAAATCCTTCTTTTGCCTGTTTGATGCTTGGATGAGCTTGTATGGAAAGAGGTTTTGATGCAGCAAGGACTTTGAAGAGATATGGAAGTTTGTTGTCAAATTTTGCAGCTATTTCTTTCCCAAGAATATCTTTCGGGGATTGTTTTATCAAATCAATTAAAGATAACCACTTGTCGTCATATTTTACTAAAGAAGGGGCTTTTGGGTGCGCCCCCATCCACAGTTCTGCCTGGGGTTTTGCTGAAGGAGACTTATTGCCCAGAAGATCAGCAATGGCGGTATGGGATCCCCATGCATACTCCGGTATGGTATTTTTCATTAAGCATATTTTTTTCATGGTTTTAATTTGATTATACCTGAAGCGGATATATTTTTAAAAAGTTAAAGTGTTACGTTGTTTTAAGATAACATATAATATATTAATATAGCAACCAACCTTGAACCTTGAACCTTGAACCTTGAATTAGTAGTTACTATGACTCTTTTAGTAAACGAAATATTTTACAGTATTCAGGGTGAATCGATCTATAGCGGAGTTCCCTGCGTTTTTGTTAGACTTACAGGATGCAATTTAAGATGCTCATACTGTGACACCACCTATGCCTATTATGAAGGGGTTGAATTGAGAATCGAAGAAATCCTGTCCAGAGTTGATAATTATAAATGCTCGCTTATTGAAATCACAGGGGGTGAACCTCTGCTTCAGGACGAAACACCTTTATTAATTTATAGGCTTCTGAAAAAAAAATATGAGGTTTTATTAGAAACGAACGGTAGTATTGACATAAGCATGGTTGATGGCCGATGTATAAAGATAGTTGATATAAAATGCCCTTCAAGCGGCGAGAATGATAAAAATGATTTGGAAAATCTTAAAAGAGTTAATCAGAAGGACCAGATAAAGTTTGTAGTAGGAAACCGCGAAGATTATGAATTTGCTAAAGAAACGGCAAAGTTAATACATCCCGGATTTCCCATGAAAAATGTCCTTTTTTCTCCTGTGATTGAACAAATGCATCCGTCTCAACTTGCAGAGTGGATACTTGAAGACCGCCTTAGAGTAAGACTTCAAATTCAGCTTCACAAGATTTTATGGCCGGAGAAAGAAAGGGGAGTCTAAGATCCTATTTATATATCAAATAATTAAGATGTATAACTTGAGCCGTAACTTTAGAAGACAGAGGTCGGAAGTCGGAGGTCAGTGGTCAGTGGTCAGTGACACCGAAAAGTTGTCGAGATTTATGAGTTTGGTAAAAATATTATGAAAGATAAAAAAAAAGCAGTTGTACTTTCAAGCGGGGGAATTGATTCTACAACAGTTATGGCTATTGCAAAACAAGAAGGCTTTGAAATTTTCAGCTTAAGTTTTTTTTATGAACAACGTCACTCCTTTGAAATAGAGGCAGCCAGGAAAGTGGCAGAGGCCATGGGTGTAAAAAAACATCTCATATTAGATATAGATCTAAAAAAAATTGGCGGTTCAGCACTTACAGATAATAATATTGATGTACCGAAACGTAGAAATTCAAGTAGTATATCAGAGGAAATTCCGGCAACATATGTTCCGGCAAGAAACACAATCTTTCTTTCTTATGCACTTGCATGGTCAGAAGTCCTAAATTCATCCGATATATTTATCGGAGTTAATGCTATTGACTACAGCGGCTATCCTGACTGCAGACCCGAATATATAGAAGCTTTTGAGAAAATGGCAAATCTTGCCACAAAGGCAGGTGTAGAAGGACGAATAAAACTAAAGATTAGAACACCACTTATTAGTATGACGAAGGCAGAAATTATTAAAAAAGGCCTTGAACTCGGGGTAGATTATTCTCTAACCCGAAGCTGCTATGATCCTTCTTCAGATAATCTTGCATGCGGGCAGTGTGACAGTTGTCTTTTAAGAAAACAGGGTTTTGAAGATGCGGGCATTATTGATCCCACCGAATATATAATTTAATCTCTATGGGTTCAATTCCCCGAAGCTTGCTTCGTTGCCTGTCATTCCCGCGAAGGCGGGAATCCAGAAAAATAAAGCAAAGGAATGGATTCCTGCCTTCGCAGGAATGACAGTGTCCCCCAATTGTTATAAAAATTTTAGATACCCCGTAGCTTGCTGCGGGGTAGTTCATTATTATACTTGACATCGTAAAAAAAATATGTTCAATTTCTGAACTGAACAATTTGAATCAGATCTCTTCAGTGAATTTCAATTACAACAAGCTCTATATGTTGAGACCTTTGAAAAATGCTCAATTTTGTTCAAGTTCAAGGAGGGCGAAAATTTTAAATGTAGGAATACATTGAGTATTTCGAGGCTTAAAATTTGAGTCTGACGCTGAAATTGGGCAAAAGGGGGCGTTTTGCAAAGGTC
>JAHIKR010000282.1 GCA_018897415.1 Pseudomonadota bacterium | reverse complement strand
TTTGTTCAAGTTCAAGGAAGGCGAAAATTTTAAATGTAGGAATACATTGAGTATTTCGAGGCTTAAAATTTGAGTCTGACGCTGAAATTGGGCAAAAGGGGGCGTTTTGCAAAGGTCTCACTTTAAGATTGCGGATTGCAGATAATTAATAAGGAGATTAGCCATGTCAGAAGAAAAATCATCAGGTTTTACTATAAAAGACCGTAGAATTTTTGCTGAAGGGAAGGAAGAAATAAAGAATAAAGAAGAGGAAAAAGAACCTCCAAAAGAAGAACCCCAAACTCCTTTTCCGGAAATAAATTTTGCGACCTTTATAATTTCCTTAAATGCCTCTGCTTTGGTGCACCTTGGAGTTATAGATGACCCTGCTACAGGCAAAAAAGTTAAAAATTTGCCCATGGGAAAACAGACAATAGATATTTTAGGACTGCTTGAAGAAAAAACAAAAGGGAATCTATCAAAAGAAGAAGAGAATCTGCTGAAAAATATTCTTTATGATCTCAGAATAATTTATGTAAAAGAACAGGGATAGGTTTCAAATAATACAAAAAGGAATCATTTTATGAAAGATTGTAAAAATATAAAAAAGGCAGCAGGTAAAAAAGCCTTTTTTTCTATCATAGTTATCATCTCAGCCTTTCTGGTGGTTTCAAATTTCTACCCGGCTTCAGTCTCTGAGGCAAAAACAGAGACATATACGGTGCCGGAAAGCTTTACCGATCTTGCAAACACAGCAAGTCCTGCTGTTGTTAACATAAGAACGGTCAAGACTATAAAGGGCGGAGGCCGTGTCTATCGTCATTTCTTCAACAGCCCTTTTGGCAAACAAGACCCTTTTTATGATTTTTTCGACAAATTTTTCGGCGATGAGCTCCAACGGGATTTCAAGCAGCGAAGTTTAGGTTCCGGTTTTATTATCGATAAAGAAGGCTTTATTGTTACAAACAACCATGTTGTCGAAGATGCAGATAAGATCAAGGTAAAGCTTAAAAACGGTAAAGAGTTTGATGCTGAAATAGTTGGTCGCGATCCAAACACCGACATCGCCCTTATCAAAGTAAAATCGAAGAATAATCTTCCTGTTGTAAAGCTGGGTGACTCCGATGCGTTGAAAGTTGGTCAGTGGGTTGTGGCTATAGGCAGCCCATTCGGTCTCGAGCATACAGTTACAGCGGGTATTGTAAGTGCAAAAGGACGTATTATCAGTTCCGGACCATATGACGATTTCATACAGACAGATGCCTCAATAAATCCCGGCAACAGCGGGGGTCCTCTTATTAACATGCAAGGAGAGGTGATAGGAATAAACACCGCCATAATTGCCAGCGGCCAGGGAATAGGATTTGCAATTCCTATAAATTCTGCAAAAAGGATTGTAGATCAGCTAAAAAGCAGTGGCGAAGTCACAAGGGGATGGCTTGGTGTAGGGATCCAGGATATCAGCGAAGAACTTGCAGAATATTATGGGATTAAAGAAGGAAAAGGTGTTCTTGTAACTGAAGTATTCCCCGGCGATCCGGCTGACGAAGCTGGAATAAAACCAAAAGATATTGTGCTCTCTATTAATGGTAAGAAGGTTGAAAACACTCGTGAGCTAAGCAAGTTGATTGCTGATACAAGTGTAGGAGATACAGTTAAGATAAAAGTATTGCGTAATGGAATAGAAAAAACATTTCCCGTTAAAATTGTAAAAAGAAAAGATGAGAGAGTCGCTAGCTTTACTCCTTCGAAAGGGAATGAGTATGAACTCGGTATCCGTGTTTCGGAATTAACTCCTGAAATTACTCGTCGTTTCAACATATCTGAAACAGGCGGCGTTATTGTGATCGACGTGGAATCAGAAAGTCAAGGGGCGGAAGCCGGGGTCATGGTTGGCGATATTATAAAAGAAATAAACCATAAACCGATAGAGACAGCAAAAGACTATAAAAATGAAATCAAAAAACTTAAAAAAGGCGACTCCATACAAATGTTCATTAAGAGAATTAATGCTGGTTATGTAGTTATAAAGCTGACAAAATAAGACGGCTTCGTAAAAAGTCCATTTTCTGCGTTGCGCTGCATCCCCTGCCCTGTTAAATTTTTGCTATACAAAACAGCGGAGCCGATTTAACAGGGTAAATCATTGCGACGTAGCTATAAGTACGTCTCTTTCCTCAGGATTTGCGCGTCTTGAAACTGAAGCTTTTTACTTTGCCGCCCAAAAATAAGGAATAGCCTGGAATCGATATTATAAATACCGGACAAATAAAGATTCTCTCACCTGCAAAAATAAACCTTTTTTTGCAGATAACGGGAAAAAGAGCGGATGGATACCATAATCTTTTTACCCTTATGTGCTGTATCAGTCTTTATGATACAATCTCAATTGAGCTTGGAGTCGATAAAACCTCTATAGTCTGCAATAGTCCTAACGTCCCGGAAAATGATTCAAACCTTGCCGCTATTGCCGCAAATATTTTTTTCAAAAAACTGGATAAAAATGAAAATGTTAAGATCTTGATAGATAAAAAAATACCAGTGGCCGCCGGATTAGGTGGAGGCAGCAGTAATGCGGCTTCTACACTTTTAGGACTTAATCACTATTATGGCAGTCCCTTTTCCCGGGATGAACTCATTTCCATGGGACTTTCAATAGGGACTGATGTTCCATTTTTTATTTTTCAGAAACCAGCTTTAGCTTCTGGTATAGGTGAAAAACTTGAAGTATACCAAAAACTTGAGCCGTTTAAAATTTTACTGATTTATCCTGGCGTTAGCGTATCAACTTCAGATATATATAGAGATTTTAATTTAGGATTGACAAAATGCAAAAAAAAACTTAGAAATTTTCTTTCTAATGAACAGAATTTTGAAGTAGATCGACATTTATGCAATGATCTTGAAACTGTTACTGCTTCAAGGTATCCTGACATAATTAAAGCAAAAGAAGCTTTACTGTATTATGGTGCAAGAGGGGCTCTAATGTCAGGAAGCGGTCCTACTGTATTTGGCCTTTTCTCAGATTCTGATAAAGCCCAAAGAGCACATCATATCATTTCAAAGAATAATAAGTGGGAACTGTTTTGTGCTGATATGTTGATTTGACAGGCTATAGATTTTCAGATAATTAATCTCACTGCGTTATCAGTCGTCGACGTATAACTCATACGACTTCCTCCTTCTAGCCTTGTGAGATTAATTATCTGAAAATCTATAATGTGCGTGAATCCTTTATTCTGTATTTGCTATTGGAGACCTTTGAAAAATGTTCAATTTTGTTCAAGTTCAAGGAAGGCGAAAATTTTAAATGTAGGAATACATTGAGTATTTCGAGGCTTAAAATTTGAGTCTGACGCTGGCACGAAGTGAAGCTTTAGCGCTATTGGGGCAAAAGGGGACGTTTTTCAAAGGTCTCTATTGGGGCGTCGTCAAGTGGTAAGACACAGGACTTTGGTTCCTGCATTCGGAGGTTCGAATCCTCCCGCCCCAGCCAGA
>JAHIKR010000281.1 GCA_018897415.1 Pseudomonadota bacterium | reverse complement strand
CCGAGTCTGAGATCTTCAACTGCCTTAATGAGGACTGATATAGGGGATCCGTCAGCAGAAACCTCATCGGGAAAAACTTTTTTACGTGTGTGGAGAAGGATTTTTTCAAGCCAGACCTCGATTAGGCTCGCGGCAATCCCCCTGAACTCCTCCATCCAGTGGGTTGTCCTTTCGTGGAGGTGTCCATGAAGAGACGTTACACCTTCCAGAATCAGGCGAATTGCAATTGGGCGACTTTCGGCCCGGCCAAGTTCGTCTTCCAAGGACTGTCGCACTCGATCAAGACATTCTTCATGTGTTTCGCATTCGTTTAGGTCGACCCGACAAACTGCCCAGCGTAAAACGTCAATATCATGATGCTCGACTTCCAAGACCTGCCCTTCGTCCACAGTAACCATCGTACAACCCTTGGGTCCGGTTTCGCGAATGTGTCTTCCCTGGATGTTTCCCGGAAAAATGATCCATGGTTCCCGGGACACTTCCTCGCGCTGATGGACATGTCCCAGTGCCCAATACTGATATCCCTTGGATCGTAGTGCATCCAGTGTACATGGGGCATAAGGCTCATGTCCTGGTCTACCCGTCAGGGCCGTATGCAAAAGCCCGATGTTGAAAAGGCCATATTCTCCTTGAGGGTAATTTTGTGTCAGATCTTCGGAAACTATCCGTGAGGGGAAACTCTGGCCGTGAATAGCCACATTGAGGTTATCAAGAATTCTGGTTTCTGCCTTTTTGTGTGAAAAAAGTGTTACGTTGTCGGGAAGGTGGAGGACGCGAGAGATTTGGCTGGCCGCATCATGGTTCCCGGATACAATAAAGACCTGAATACCAGCATCTCTTAGCAGGCCCATTCGATTTATGAAATAAATGCCGGTGTTGTAATCCTTCCAGTCTCCGTCAAACAAATCACCCGCTAAAAAGACGAAAGCCGATTCTTCTTGGATAGCAAGATCCACGAGATTATCGAAGGCACGTCTTACTGCGCCCCTAATCTGGTCTACAGGAGCATCCTGGTAGACTTCCAGCCCTTTCAGAGGACTGTCAAGGTGGATATCGGCGGCATGAATAAACTTAAACATTTTCTACCTCCGGAAAGGAGTAAGATTTGTATTTTAATCGTTTTGCCTTGGCACTTTGCCGTGTTCATGCGGTGATTCATAATGCCGGGAATTTATAGGATGCTTGATGGAGGGTCGAGAATCCCCCCGTCAAATTCTCTGAAACATTTCTTGCAGGTCTTCAATTAAGTATCCTGTCACCGGAATTCACCACTGACATTACTTTCGAGCCCAGACTTTCTGTTCAAAAAAAGAAATTTTTATAATTTTATGGGTGTCCCCACATGATCGCCAGCAATCTCCTCCCCAGCCCAGCCTATATAGCTGACACTTGTACAGTCATACTCCCTCTGAAGAATCACCTCAAGAAACTCATTTTTTAGGTAAGCGAACTTCTTTCGCACAAGTGCTTCTATTCGCTGACTTGCTGTCGTCAGGAAAACCTGCCGATTTGTCGTCTCAATGAACCAGCGTAGTCCATCGAGAAAATTGAGTATATTCAGCTCATCAATATTCTGAACAGGTTCATCCATCAAAAGAATGTTGGGCACATTTTTAAAAGCTGTGTTCAACGTCCAAAATACGCTTATGGCCAATGCAGAACGTTGACCGGCACTCAGTTGCTGATGTGCAGGACGTCTTTCTCCTGTTGAAATATTGCTCACTTTAATTTCAAAATCCTTTCCCAAGTCAAATGCAACGTCATCAAAATCTCTAGGCCAATGCAAATTTTGGAAAAATTTGTTAATGAGTTTTTCGTGTTGCTTCAGGGTTCCCGCGGTATACTCTTGAGGACTTTGGATTTTTCCCAGCTTTTGCCGAAAGGCATCTAGTTTTGTTATGTCACCCTTAAGATTTCCCTTTTTTTCTTTGAGATGAGTGTATTCCTTTTTTATATGCACCTGCAGCTTATTGTTTTCGTCCCGCTGTATCATATTTTGTTTTAAGGTTTCCAACGCAACAAGGATTCCTGCTAACTCCTTGATAGCCGGCGCTGTTTTGAATGTCTCGTTTTCTTTGAAAAGCCCTGTTTGGCATACTCGTTCAACCTTGGATCGTAGCAGGGCAATTTTCTCTAAAGACACGTTGAGCCTTCGAATGACCCGCTCACATTCCTCCAGTTGCTGCTTATGCCCTGCCACTTCTTGATTCAGCTGAACAACTTCTTTCTGTAATTCTTTAACTGCGTTTTCTAAAGTTCCAATATCTTTAATGATGCTCTCTTGCTGCCCTTTGACATTTTCGAAAAGCGAAGTGTAAGATTCCATTTTTAATTCTTTGGGTGGATGGAAATCCTGTTTCTGGCAAGTTTCTGGAACTGTAGCGATGAGTTCTTCAAGCACGTAGCGCGTTGTTCGATACTCATCACGTCTTAATTCTTTCCACACGCCTCCGATTTCTTCCAGCAAATGCAATCTTTGTTTCCTCATCTCATCAATTAGAGCTTTAACGGAAATGTGCGATAGTTTTTCAACACGTTCGCTTAAAAAATCCTTGCCATACTCTGGTATTTCAAAACCTGCCAGTCTGAATGCAACTTTACATTCCTCGATTAACTTTTCAAACAAAGAGATATTTTTAGCGGTACTCTTACATTCTAAATCAAGTTCCGCTATTTTTCTGGCTAAAGCCTTCCCGGTATTAATGATTGTCGATAATTCGCGCTCTAAGAGTAACTTTTTATCCATAGTTACTCTTAGCCATGGCAGCTCTTCGATATCCTCTGTCGCATTCCTCAATGCCTCAATTGCGGAACGAAGTTCCACAGGTGAATCAAACACGGTGCCACATGAGGGGCATTGATTTGTTGCAATCAGTTCTAAGTATTCGTCTATTCTTCCGTGTAATTCAAGGAATGTCTTCTTTGCCATTTCACTGCGAGTTCGATGCTGGGTTAGGCTAATCTCAACTTCTTTTAATTGCGCCTCCTTGCTACGCTGTGCTTGCTCATTGTTCGCAGATGTTTCTTTTGTTGTCAGGAAAGCCTTATTCGTTGAGTCAAGGTGTTGGATAGCTGCCCGAATGCTCTCAACCGAGGGTAGCGTATCCATTTTCTCTGCGGCCGCTTCAAGATTTCGAATCTTTTCTTCGGTTTTGATAAGTCCCTTTTCTAAGTTCGCGGTTCGTTTGCTTGCCAAGATTTCAGGCAACCAGTCCATAATTGTTTTAACGGTTTGTTCAAAAGAGCTTAGCTTATTCAAGGAATTATTTTTCGATTCAATTTCTACCGATGTTTTCCTTATAAGAGCCTCCTTAGCTGCTATTTTCCCCTGAAGATCTTGTATTGCTTTCTCCTCTTTGTCGACCTTATTTTTGGTGTTTTTGATACTTTCTTGAATCCTTGCATACTCACTAGATACATCGCCCAGGGAATTAAATTTACCCTCTTCATGCGTTTTCAGTTCCGCGCTTATTTCATCGCAGAGAATTTTTGTGTCTCTAACATGTGTTTCTATATGGATTAGAAGAGGAAGACTTGGATGGGTGCTCTCATCGTAAGTGATATTTTCTGGAAAGAATCTTATTATCAATGGAGAATCGGCATAAACCTCCTTCCATTTTGCCTCTAGGTCATCCTCATCCCCCAATTTAAGTACTTCAAGCTGTTCTTCTAATTCTTCTATCCTCTTGCTAGCGTCTTCTTTTTCTTTCTGTCGTTCGCGTAGCTTCCGGGCAATCACGAGCTTAGCTGCCTCAATCCGTCCCCATTGCTCCATGGCTGTTCTTCCAGCAACAGACTCATTCAAGACCTGATGCAACTTGTCTCTTTTATCTGCTTCAAGGAACTGAACAATTCTTTCTGCGTATAAGAGGCTGTGAGTTTCAAGTAGATCTGGAAGAAGTGTCTTCGCCCTTGGTCCGGTTGCAGATATACCAAAAAGATTGAATAGGGCGGTAGTTGGCACAAAAGATCGACGCCTTGAGGAATCAAAACTGTAGATTTCCTCTTCCCCCCTAATTATACCAATCTTAACAGGTGCCGCGGGCAGCCGCGCGACGACCTCTTTAATGTTACTAGGTCCCTGGATTCTTGAACTGTGTCCCGAGAGGGCAATTTCTACAGCCTCAACTAGAGATGTTTTTCCAGAGCCATTTCTCCCATAGATCAGATTGAATTTTTGAAATGGGCCGATCGATAACTGATCGAAACACCTAAAGTTCTCAAGGTTGAGTCTTTCGAGAAATATCCGGTTATTCATGAATTTCTCCCAGTAATTTCAAAAGGCGCTTTTCAATATTTTGCTTTGCATCACTCATTATCGCTTTGTATAGTCTTTCACCCAGGATCTCGTTCCAACGTTCCGACACCTCCTTTATAACCGCTTCCTTTTCACCAAAATCTTCACGACTTATCAGGCCAGGAGGCAGCTTATTAAGCTCTGGCAACCATAGAACATACTTTCGGCTATAGCTTCGGTCTTGCTCTATTTCCAAAATTGCTGTTCTGTCGGCTTTACTTGGCATGGATTCCTCAACGACAAATACGCAGTAAAAGTTCCACTCCAGGAATGAATCGTCTCTGAAATCGAGGTATTCTTGGACTACCTCCTCATGCAACATTTTCCATTTATTCTGTAGTTCCACAAGGTTCGGCAGCATAAATACGAAATGTCTTGAAAACGCATTAGAAAATTTTAAACCAGAAGCAGTTTCTCCAATATGTTGGTAACCGCTATCCTCATAAATTTCTTTAATTCTCTTTTGAAGACTATCCATTTGTACCACCTAACATGTTGGGCATTTCTTGAATATGAATCACAGGTAAGTTCCTGGTTTCAAAAACATCGGGTTTATTGTCGATAAGGACGTTTACAATATCGCTACCTGGGTTATTAATGATATCCTCTACTGTAATTGTTCCTAAAGTTCCGTTTGCATAAAGATCTAGAGCCTTGGTGCCTTTTTGTGTGTTGCTATTGTCGAGTATCTTTCGGATCTCTTTGCCAACATTTCGCGCAGGCCATCCTTTGCCATGGAAAAGCCACCCGTGTTTTTTATTTTTTTCATTTTTAGTGTTTGAAGGATAAGCACCTGTTACGTCAACACACAAAGTGGTTCCTTGCTGCCTTAATTTGTTGAGGCTGTCGAGGCAAAAAGCAACATTGGTTGATTCATTCTCACACTGTCTCCTTCCCCTATAGCACGACTTTCCTTTGTGGGGACATGCTGCTATTCCGTTAACACCGTCACAACTGTGAGCAGAATTGCGGCAGAGAATGAAGGCTGTGGGAATCCGGGCATCAACCTCCTCTTCCAACCAGCTTCCAACAGATTTCATGTTGCAGGCTGCACTGAATGTTTCAATCTCACATAGGGAGAGGTCTTTAAGGAATCCTTCTACGGGTGTACTTTCGTTGGCTTCCGATTTAAGCTTATCGTAAAAGACCGTTGCAAGATTCTCCGGCGTTTTTTGATCATAATTTCCAATAGCTTGAAGCTCATAAAAAAATGATGATCTGATTCCTTCGGTTTTATCAGATTGTGCGGTCTGTGAATCCTGCTTTGGTCTTACAAAATCTATCACGCGCACATTGTCCGTCTGTGCGATGCAGTACCACATTTCCCATTTATTGTTTGGACTCTCGCTCTGCGTATTTTGCTGCAAATGGAGTCCTGTCAAGCTTCGTTTTTGATATGAATGTCCCTTCTGCATTACACAACCTCTAATATAACGGTTGCTTTGCCTGCCAAGTATTACAGTCTCTGTACTTCCATTTATTTTGCTACCTCTACACCAGTTTACCGAGAAAATAATCCGTTTATCTCCATCATCATCGTTTAGAAGGTCAGACCAAAACCGATGATAGTAGTCTTCAAAGTCTGGTTTGCGGTTAAACTGACAATGGACAGTAAGAGAAAAAGGTTTTGTACTGGCAATTTCTCTCCACACTTGATTCAATATAGGTGGATTGACATCGGCACATATGGCAACAGAGAGTCCACCATTTTTTCCTTCGAAGCCAAAGACCTGTTTGCCCTTTAGCATTTTTGTTGATTCCAGTCTGGCAGGTTTAGTCTTTAATTGAATAAACGCGGATTTTTGAGTCCCTTTTATATATATAATGAGAGCAGCATTAACCCACTTATCCTCCATATCCCCTCTTTTTTGATATTTGGCTATGGTTGTATTCCACGTACTATCATCTTGAAAACGGTCAACGAGTGCTTTGAAATCGTTAAAGATTAACGTTTCCATTGGAAGGATGTACAATGTATCGTTGCGAAGTTTAGTTGCGTCAGTCAGGATCTCTTGTGCTACTTTCTTGGGAAGGAAATACTCGGGGGCAACTGCCAGTTCACTATTAGTTTTTTTCACAATCCGAAAGAATTCATCGACCCGTTTGGACGCATCTGCAATTTTCTCTGGTGAATAGTGAGGACCAAGTTCTGCTGTCATTTGTAACTCAGCCAAGGGCTGGGCAACAGCTACCCGCAGGGGATTTATTGCAGCCTTGAGACATGAAGCCTCATCAAGGTGAATAGGTTTTCTTTTTATAGTCATTCCGATTAACCCCAATTCACATCTTAGGCAGCCTCCTTTGACCGCGATGGGATGAAATTTCACATCCTTTAAAGAGTCGATCTACCTCTCTGAATTTATTAGGAGAGTATTCTTTTGACAAAATTTGTCAAGAGGCAAAAAACTCCTCCCACTCAGAAACATTCTCAGGTTTTACCGGACGTGCTCCCATATCTATAATATTCTTATTGAAATCGCTGTCGAATGTGTAGAGGGGTTTTTGCCAAAAAAGAAGCCTCCGGCAGAGTCCTTCGGTTTTGCTGGATGGTTCGGCATGGGTTACGAAAATAACGGCAGACAACGCCGCAACAAATAGATTGCGGTAATGGGACGACTTAGCGGAAATACGTCGTTGATTTTTATCAAATGGGGAGAGAAAAAGCAGTCGTCCGTCCTTCAAGGGTTTTTTGTACTCTCTGTTTATCCGCATGTTGTCGATGCTTTTTGCAGGGCATACAATGACGGGCTGGGCGCCGCGTAAAAGTATTGTGAGGCATTCACGTTCCATGGGCGAATGGAATCCGCTGATAACCGTCATGTCGGCATCCCTTAAAATTTGCGCAAAGTCATAGGTTTTTACTATCAGATCGCCTGGGCATTTTGTCGAGCAAAAAAAGGATGTTGAGTTATGGCGGAGAATATCGAGGTTTCCAATGGATGAGATGTTATTCGGAGCGTCTTTGCCCAGATGCTGCTTCAATGCTGAGGGATAATGCGGGTTGTTTTTCTTCAGGTTAGTTGTTTCCATCTCTCAGCTCAATCCCATACGATACTTGATGTCGTAATTTATGATGAAGTCGAGTTCTTCGTCTGTGAAGCCATAGTGTTTTGCTAAGACGCTGTCGATTTTGTCGATGATGGGTTTGGAAAATTTCAAATTAAATTCATCATAAATTACCCTCCCTGTAGTTTTATAGAAACACTCTTTACGTTGCGCATGCTGTTTCAAATCAAGCATTAATTTTTTGGTAAGTTCGGACAATTTCTGTTTTATTGGTTTTTCCATTTCGTTAATTCCGATGGGGAAGTTTTCAATTTCACGCATATTCAGATGACGACAATCGGAAAGTATGATGAACCACCAGTAAAATATTGAACTGTTTAAGCTTGCCACTATCACCGACGCGTCTAACTCTGATAACAAACGCAAAGATTTAGTCTGAGTTGAAATTTGCTCTCCATTACGCTCATTCCAGAAATAAGGGGTAAAATCCATTGCTCTAACCCAGTATTGAGGAGCATTGTGGAAATAGACCTCAAATAGCGAATTCATGCCAAGATAATTTCTTAAAGCTTTAAAAGGACTAATTTGCTTCATTATTGAAGTTGGAATAGAATGTCCAATTTTGGGAATGGCTCCTTCCATTAACAGTTCAGATATTATAGCAAAAGATAACAAATCAAACAGGGAAGGACGAATTTCTGAGTACCAGCGATTATAGGTAGTAGAAAAGACATGCTTGTCTTGGTTTTTATGCTTGCCTTTTTTGTTCAAAAAAATGGAAGCTCTAATGTGCTCCAAACCGCCAAAGAGTCGAGCCGGACGGTCATCAAAATTTGCAAACCAAAGAAAAGAACTACAGTCAAGACACAGCTTTTGGAGAGGTATCATTCTATCTGTGCAAACAATTGGAAGTTGTACAATCATGCTAAAATAACCAGCATCAAGCAAAATGCGAAAGCATCGTTCGACTGTAAAAGCATACAAATTGCCACACAGTTCTGTCTTGTATCCTCGTAAAGTATATTCTTTCTTAACTTTACTATATTCCACATACGGCGGATTTCCAATAATCACATCAAACCCGCCTTCATTAACAATCCCATAAAACTCGCTGAACCAGTGAAAAGGCTGGTGGCTTTCTTGCCATTTGGCGAACTCCTTGTTGTATTTCTTCTCAGAAGGTATGTTGTTTCGGTCAATCCCATATTCCGAAGCGAGGTAACGATCCAGTTCATCTGAAAGGAGCTTCAACCTGCTGCCAAGTTCATCTTTAGCATCAGAAAAATCCTTTGTATCCATTCCATGCTCTGTCTGCATCTGCCGGAATTTCTTGAATGCCCTGTCAGCAATTTCGGCCTTTTCCTCTATTTGTTTCAGGGCATCAACTTTTTCGCCAAACATAAGCGTTTGTTGCTTTTGAAGACCTGCTTTAGATGTAGTAATTGCCTCCCTGACTTCATCCTTGTTTGCAAAACCGACTAAAGTGTTTCCTGCCCGGATATTAAAATCAATGTCCGGCAACGGCTCGATCTTATCAACACTATCAACCTGGGCAACCAGTTTGAGAAAGAGACGAAGCTTGCAGATTTCTGTTGCTTCCTCCATGATGTCCACACCGTACAGGTTGCTTAGTATGATCGACTTGAGGATGAAATAACGGCGGTTTGGGTGCTCGTCTATCCGTTTGACGATTTTTTGGAAATCACCGAATTTGTCGGAGCGGTGTTTCTGTCCTGAGCTTTCCAGTTCTTCGAGAAAGACCTGCATCCGGTCAAGGCATGCCTCATACAGCGGTTCAAGTATGTTAAGCGCGGCAAAGAGAAAAGCGCCTGAACCGCAAGTCGGGTCCAAAACACTCATCCCTGGTTGAAACTGCTCATTCGACTTTTCCGGTATCCGGCCTGCTATGGTGTAGTAAATGGCGCGGAGCAGTTCAGGGCCTTCACAATTTTCAATCACATCCTGGGCAAACTGGCGAATGTCGAGATTATAGGTTATAAGATCGTTGATTGAACTGATCTCACCGTTTGAGAGTTTGCCATAGACTTCTTCGTAGCGCTGCCGCCGGGCCACCACCTCTCGCCAGATTTCGGTAGGCAGAGCATATTCTGAAGCCGCAGGCTTGTTCCATTCTGTGCGCTTTGAAACATTCTTTATTCCAACAGCGATTTCTTCGGGCAGGTCTGATTCTACCCCTTTTTTCACAGCATCATAGATATACCGGTCAGGATCTTCTTTGAGCAGTCGCCATACAGACTGCTCTTCTTCAAAGGCAATTTTGCACTTCTTTTGGGACTGATCAAACAGAAAGGGAATAATAGTGTTTTTGCTGATATACTCCGTGATATCCTCTTTAGTGTAATAAGCCCCCATCTGTTTCTGGTTGATGTATTTTTCAAAGATATAGCCAAGGACATCCGGGTTGATTTCATTATCAGCTCTGAGCGGGCGTTCATCAAGGTGCCAGTTGTACTCCTCAAAAAATGCAAAGAGATTTTCAAATGCCGCATCTTCGATCTGAATTTCTTTGCCGTGCAGCTTTTCAATCTGATGCCTTTGGAAAAGACCTCCATCAAGATAAGGCACCTTGCCCAAAAGCCTGTTTGTTTCCGGAGTGCGGTCTTCCTCTTTTTTGGCAAAGCCCTCAAAAAAGAGCGGGCAGAGGAAATTCTTGTAATACCCGTTATTGCTGTGTTCTTTGCTCTTGCGCAGGCAGGACCTCAGGTAATCTGTATTATTATCGAGAAAGCCCTTTTTCTGGATGAAATAGATGAACATGAGGCGGTTCAGCATGACGGATATATACCACCTCTGAAACTTTTCTTCGGGAATGCCCTGCAGGAACTTTAAAAACTTTTCGTGCTCTGTCTTGAACCGGTCGTAGAACTTCTTTGTGACTTTTTCTACATCAAATGCCTTTCTGGTACGTCTGCTCGCATCTAAAATAGTTACACCTTTTTCTTCATCATCAAGAGTGAAGACAAGGTTGTCTATTTTCTGTATAAGCAAATCGCCAGACTGGCCTGCATAATAGGTGTGCTCGCGGCATTGAGCAGGCTTGCCGGGCTGCCGTTTCACCCATTGCCAGACCTGCCTGGTCTTATCTGCATTAAGATAAATTATGAGATGCTCGTGATGGGATTTTGTAACCTGTCGTTCAATCTTTCGCCGAATTGAGTAATCGGGCATTGATCCATTGCTCGCCGGCCCACACACAAAAACAACTATGCCGCGTTTTTCTGCAATAGCGCCAAGCGGGAAGTTCTGGCCGTCAACCGGAATGTCAAGGGTAGTGGTATAATGATCCCATCCTAACTCTTCGACAAACAGGGTTTTGAAGTCAAACTCCCGGAGGAGCCTTCGGCTTCGTTCAAGGTTAAGAGGCATAGTCCTGAAATGGTCTCCTTAAGCTATAGGTTCTTTTCCACCAGACCCATGGAACAGATGATTTTCGGTTCACGTACTTCCCCATCCTCTTTATGAATAAGACAGAGGCGGTCTTCTTCTCTGAGCGCAATAACCAGTTGAGCTAAAGCCATATTCGATATACCGCTTCGAAGCTGGCGGTTCAGGGTATCGATAGCAGATTGGCGTAAAGGATAACGGTAGATATCGTCTATTGCGCTAAGCAATTCCCTTGACTCAAACATCGTGCCTTCGACTTCCCATGCATACTCTTTAAGCCGTTCATAAGTGCGAAAGCGAGCGCCCGAGGGTCTTCCCAACTGGCCGCCAACGTGTCGTTCTTCTTCAATCAGGAGGTCAACACCTTTTTTTACCAGTTCGTGATGATTTTCATGTCGGGGGATGGCGGCTGTATCCGGACGGCATTTTGCAGCTTTAAGGATTTCAAACTGCGATTCCGTCACACTACCGCCTTTTTGGTCAATCCAGGCAAGAGCATCGTTGCCTTCACCTGTCCGCATATAAACCAAAACCCCTTCCGGTTTTGTGCTTTCTGATTTAAGCTCTCTTGTGGAATAGACCACCGAAGGCATGGCAGGAATGATTCTTTTAAGCTTTGGGTCCGCATCTGCGGCATTTTTCCAGATCTGATAAGCATAGGATGCAAGATCGACCTCTGTATCATCATCCCCATCCAGAATTCCTGCTTTTTCATTGTAAAGGTCTACTACCGCCTGATCATTGCAGTCATCTTCAAAGAATGCTTCGTCCGTGCCAACAACCTCCGCATTTTCCTGCAATCTTAACCGCACTCGATCCCTGAGACGAATGATACGCTCCACTCCCTCTGCTGGAAGAAAGGAGTAGCAAAGAATATTTTCCGCCTTCTGACCGATTCGATCAACACGCCCGGCACGCTGGATCAATCGAATAATGGCCCAAGGCAAATCGTAGTTAACCACAATAAAGCAATCCTGCAAATTTTGACCTTCGCTGAGGACATCTGTTGCAACAAGAACCCGCAGTTCATCATCAGGTTTAATCCGTCCACGTTTTTCATTACTCTCCGGACTGAAACGCCAGGCAAGAGCTGTTGGGTCAGGTGAATCTCCTGTCACGCCTGACAAGCTTAATACACCACTGAGTTTCAAGTGTTTTTCCAGATAGCGCACAGTGTCGGCAAATTGGGTAAAAACAATAACTTTCTCACCGGGATGTTTTTCAGCTATCATCTTGAACAAAGCTTCAAGCTTGGTGTCTTTAGTCGAATCCCAATCACCGCATTTTTTTAGTATTCCTAAAAGAGCGTTTCCGTCGCTCTGTAAATCGTTTGCCAGAGCCTTGATAAAAAGCTCCGGGCGCAGCCATCTGAAACGGTTTTTATATTCTAAGGCGTATTTTGCATAAATTTCAGCAGCCCGATTTTTGTAGTCTTTCTCGAATTTCAGCGATCCCTTCTCATCAATCTCATTTTCACCTGTATTATCTTCATTATCGAACAGGTCTGATGTAATGCTCGTTGCATCGGCATCTTCATCGAAAATACGGGCATCGAGCAATCCGGCATCCTGGGTGCCGATAGGAAGAGGCTGACCTTGCTCGATTGCGTGGAGAAAAATGTAATTGCGCAGAATGTGTCGTTCAATAGATAGAATGAATGCATCCCCGCTGCTCTCCAGCCGCTTGAAAATATTGGTGCGGCAAAAACCCATGAGCCTTTTCCCTGCGCGGGAAAGATCGTTCAACGCTCTGATTTCAGATTGGGTGGGCAGTTTTCGGTGGGATTCCTTAACATAATTACCTAATCCGTAGCGAGGAAGTCTTAAGCCGTTGATTGTATCGACTACATCCGAAGCATAAAGTTTTGCATACTGATCATCCGGATCCTTGTCGTCGATCTTGAACTTTATCGTTTTTGGCACTCGCTCGGGAAAATAAGATCGGTTTCCATCTTCAAATGTAAGGTATTTGCGCTCATTTTCGGGATCGGTTTCCGCATAGTTATCCTGAATAAAACTCCTGGTGCGCCTGACAAGGAAAAGGCGCATGAGTTCGCGCCAATCATCCGCATATTCGCTCTTTTCAAAAGCAGCTAAAGAACGTATGGGACACTGATGCCGACGTCTGAACTCAATCTCACCCATATCCTTTAACAATCGTTCAGGCCGGATGGTTAATTCTTTGTCTTCCGGAACAAAAAGGCGTAACTGGTTTGATAGATCAAGGTAGGTTTTGTTGTAAGGTGTGGCTGAGAGAAGAATAACTTTACTCTCATTTTCGTTTATATATTCCTGGATCGCATGATAGCGTTTACCTTCACGGTTGCGCAGGTTATGACTTTCATCTATTAAAACAAGCCTGAATCGCCTCAAGTCCGGCAACTGGCTGATAACCTGGCCGATGGAAAGTACCCTTGCGCGAAGGCGATACCTATCACGATAGTCTTTCCACATATCTACCAGATTCCTGGGACAGATGATCAATGTTTCCAGACCCAGGTCATCTTCAAGAATACGTGCAACAGCGGTTGCCATGAGGGTTTTACCCAGGCCCACTACATCACCGATCAGGACTCCCCCTCTCTTATTGATATGGTGTGCAGCGATTTTTACGGCAGCTTTTTGAAATTCAAAAAGTCTTTGACCGAACTCCCGTGGAATCCGGAACTCGGAAAGACCCGCGCGAGCCTCTCGCGAGAGATGGTATGCCATTTTAATGTATATATGATAAGGGGGGATTGGCTCTTCACGCGCCCAGCTTTCACCAATAATCTGGACCAGCTCATCTGAGATATCGATACACCAGCGGTCATTCCAGCGGTCATCAAACCATTGGGCGAGTTTTTTACACGCGTCATGGTCAAGGACGTCTATATTTAATTCGCCCTGCCTTGACAGGCCCGAAAAAGTCAGATTGCTGCTCCCAAGATATCCTGTAGCGGGATTGACCGGATCAGGCCGGAAAAGCAGATATAGCTTTGCATGTAAAGGGTGTCTAAGGAACAACTTAACGATAACTTTTTTTGCTTTAATCTGGGCGGCTAACCGGCGCAGGCCGATTTCGTCTTCGTTTGTAGGCGCGCCGACCATCAGTTGATCCCGGAACTCCTCGGCTAATTTTTTCTTAAGACGAATTGCCGTCTGGTTATCCATGCCGCTATCGGCTCTTGAAAGCCTCATTACCTGCCGCAATTCATCCTGAGGCAACTTCTGCATTCCCACGAGAAGGCGGCAACAATGGTCTTTTCCACCAGACCATGTCTCGATATATGAATCTAATTCTTTCCAGCCACGAAGGTTGAAATATCCCACACAAAAGTCCGCACGATCGGATAATTCAAGGGTTTCCTGTAAAGCGGGCAGAAGGCTCTTTTCTATGTTGTCAAAAATGCGCGGCATTAGAGTATCCTTTTTTGAAGAGTTCCTTACTTGCGTCTTTCCGATGTCATCTATAACCTTGCAAAGTGAAAAAATCAATGAATCTATTATGTTCTGATATCTCCTCACTTCGCAACAAAGCTCTGCTTACAGCCAACGGGCATATCTTTTATCGCCTGACTACATCCACTCCTGTCGCAACCTGCCTGATACTATTCATTTATTTGTTGATCGATTTCTGTTAGTTCTTTCAAGAACAACCTCGCTCAGATCATGAAATCCCCGTTATTCCCCTTTTTTATAAATACCACCAGGGAATAACTCTGACAGCCGATGTTTTTCCAATAACATCTTCGCCTCTGTATATGACAAATCCTTTTTCAGATGTGTTGCTCTTCAGAATGGCAAACTTCAAGATTTTCCATTGACAGGTGGTTATGGTCAGGGAACATGTATCTTGCCATTGTAGTCTTTCCGCTCTGTTTTGGGCCGACAATAGCAACTAATGGGTATTCTCTGGAATATATTCTAATTGAAGTTTCAAGATTTCTTCTGACCATTGGCCAAATCTGAAGTATGATTTTGAATTTATCAATATCTTCTTGGTTTTTTGCAAAAGTTTGATTTTTTATAAAGAAAAAAGGCCGTTAAGAATTCATATCTCAACAGCCCTTCAAGTTTTAACACCTATACCCACCCTTAAGCTCTTTTGTCAGCAAGAGTCTTGCTGTAAATAACTTTTCCGTCTCCTAAAGCATAAAAGTCTTTAAGTATTGATGTCACATTATAACCACACCGTTCATAAAAAGAACGAGTACCAGAATAATGTGACCGCTGAGATGTATCGATATAAATACGTGTTCCACTGGATTCATAAATTAAACGTTCGGTTTCATTTAATACCATTCGTCCTAATCCCTTTCTTTTAAAATCCGGATGAATAGCAATCCAGTAAAGATCATAGCTGGAAACAGTGCAAGGG
>JAHIKR010000280.1 GCA_018897415.1 Pseudomonadota bacterium | reverse complement strand
GACCTTTGCAAAACGCCCCCTTTTGCCCAATTTCGGCGTCAGACTCAAATTTTAAGCCTCGAAATACTCAATGTATTCCTGCATTTAAAATTTTCGCCTTCCTTGAACTTGAACAAAATTGAACATTTTTCAAAGGTCTCTATTCCCCCTTAAACGCTTTAACTGGATGGTATTACAGGCTTAATCCAATGTCAAGGAAGTGGACTTTGCCCCTACCTTTCACAGCTTTTTAGTATTCACGAAAAATCCGATTTAATTGCTTCACCTATTAGTGAAGCTCTTTCAAGAATTTCTTCAACATCAAAAGTAAGAATCTTCTTATCCCTGACTACGACATTTCCGGCAATAATAACGTCCTGAACATCCGAACCACGTGCGGAATACACAATATGAGACACTGGGTTGTACATTGGGACAAGATGAGGTCTGTTGACATCAATAATAATAATGTCTGCCTGTTTGCCGGTTTCAATAGAGCCTATTTCATGATCAAGACCAAGTGCACCGGCCCCATCAATTGTCGCCAATTTAAACACTGTCTTTGCATCCATGACCGTCGGATCAAGGATATTAACCTTGTGGAGTTTCGCAGTAGAGTCCATCTCCTGAAATAGATCAAGGTCGTTATTGCTCGCACTCCCGTCCGTACCGAGCCCGACTTTTATTCCTGCTTCTAAAAATTTAATAACCGGAGCAATGCCGGAAGCCAGCTTCATTTCACTTTCTGTGCAAACCGAAACTTTGGCGCCACTATTCGCTATTCTATCGATATCATCAGCATCCACCCATATTGAATGAACAAGCAGAGTGTCATTATCCAGCATCCCGATACTGTCGAGGTACTTGATTGGAGAAGAGTTCTTCTCAGACAGGATTCGATTTCTCTCGTCTTTTGTTTCTGCAGCGTGAATCTGAAAAATCAGTTTTTTTGAAGATGCAGCGTCTTTTGCTTTTTTCAAAGTTTCTTCGGAACAGGTATATGGTGAATGGCAAAATATCGAAGGGGTTATCATCGGTGATTTATCATGCCATTTATCAATAAACCTGACCGCATTATTAATATTATCTGACGGTTCAAGAACACCTGGGGCAGGGAAATCTATAACACCCTGTCCGAGGACTGCCCTCATTCCGGAATCAAAAACCGCCTTTGCCACTTCATCTTCGAAAAAATACCCATCACAGCACGTGGTTGTACCGGACAGCATCATCTCCGCACATGCTAAAAAAGTTCCAAGCCTGACAGTCTCTGGTTTAATATGTTTAGACTCTGCAGGAAAAATATGTTCGTTCAGCCAGGGCATTAAGGGAAGGTCATCGGCAAGGCCCTTGAATATAGACATTGGAAGATGCGTGTGTGTATTTACAAGGCCGGGCATTATAATCCCGCCTTTAGCGTCTATTATCTCTTCTGCCTCTGGAAGCAGGTAACCGGCGCTCCTCGATTCAACCCGTTCCAGCCGGCCATTTTTTATACATACAATGCCATCCTCAATAATATCAAAATCAGGATTCACTGTAACTATTGTACCGTTGTGTATAACAATATCAAAACTCAAGTTTCGCGCCCTTTATTTCATCTGCGATAATCTTTATGTCTTCAATTATCTTCTCAATGCTCAATGTTAAAAGCCTGCCATCTTCCATGACTATTTTTCCGTTTATAATAGAAGTTGTAACATCGCTACCTTTAACTGCGTAAACAAGATGAGAAATCGGGTTATACATTGGTGTAAGATGAGGCTTATGCGTATCAATAATAATCACATCCGCCCTTTTCCCTGGCTCAAGAGAGCCGGTTATATCATTAAGCCCAAGTGACCTAGCTCCATCAATAGTGCACATCTTCAGCACAGTATTTGCATCCATAACAGTCGGGTCAAAAGTGTTTACCTTGTGCAGCTTGGCAGCAGTATCCATCTCTAAGAAGATATCCAGATTATTATTGCTTGCGCACCCATCTGTTCCAAGCCCAACACAGACACCCTCTTTTAAAAGCTTTGGTATCGGAGCAATACCTGATGCAAGTTTCATATTGCTTTCAGGGTTATGGGAAACTTTAACATCAAAGCGTTGCAAAAGAGAAATATCTTCATCTGTAAGTGCAACACAATGACAGGCAAGAAGATTTGGCGACAACACATCAAGATCTGCAAGAAGCCCGATGGGTGTAAGGCCGTGTTTTTCTATGCTTTTTTGAACTTCGCTTTCAGTTTCCGAGACATGAATAACAAGCGGAATATTATTCTTTTCCGCAAGAGAAAAAGCTGTCTTAAGAAGATCCGGCGAACAAAGGTAAGGAGAATGAGGTTCAACGGCAATAGTTATAAGGGAATCATTTTTCCACTTTTCGATGAGCATTTCTGTATATGCAAAACCACTCTCAATTGGGCCATAATTGGGTGAAGGAAAATCATACAATACTTCTCCCACTACTGCTCGCATCCCGGCATGTTTTGCAGCGCTGGCCACCGCATCTTCAAAAAGATACATATCACAAAAACAGGTGGTCCCGGAAATTATCATCTCCGCACAGGCAAGAAGAGCTCCACAATAAACTTTTTCATAATCAAGCTTCGCCTCTGCAGGAAATATGTAATCATTCAGCCAGGTCATCAATGGAAGATCATCTGCAAGGCCCCTGAAACATGTCATTGCTGCATGAGTATGAGCATTAACAAGCCCTGGCATAATTATACCTCTACGGGCATCTATAATACGTGATGCATTCCATGATGAAAAATCATCAGCAGGCCCCAGAGCAACAATTTTTTCACCCTCTATGGCAACAGCACCGTTTTTGAACTGTGTGCCCCTTGAATCCATAGTCAGCAAGGTTCCATTTAAAACCAGTATATCACATGAATTCATTGTAATTTATCACCTTTCTAAAACTGAGACCTTTGCAAAACGCCCCCTTTTGCCCAATTTCGGCGTCAGACTCAAATTTTAAGCCTCGAAATACTCAATGTATTCCTGCATTTAAAATTTTCGCCTTCCTTGAACTTGAACAAAATTGAACATTTTTCAAAGGTC
>JAHIKR010000030.1 GCA_018897415.1 Pseudomonadota bacterium | reverse complement strand
ATCAGTTCACAGACCTCATCCGCGATTATATTAGGTGAGTATTTCTCATATTCAGGTTTACGTTCCTTTGAGTAACTGAGGAGATCCAAAACGAGTCTGGAGACCTTACCAATATTCCTTTGCACAAGATCCCAGCCAATGCTAATGTTAGACATGTTATTCTTTTCAAGCGCTATATTTACTATATCGACTCCTCCCTCAAGAGCGACTACAATGTTTTTGATGCAGTGGGCAAGGCCTGCTACAGTTTGTCCGGTAGCAGCTAACCTTTCAGACTTGATCAGTTCATGCTCCAGCCGCTTTATCTCCCTCAAGTCATTGAAGAAACCTACACTACCAATTACCTCGCCGTTGCGATACAGTATGCTTCCTGAAAATCTTACTGGTATTTTGTGACCGCCTTTGCCTAAAACGAACGTCTCACGCCACCTATGCATACCCTTAGTTTCGTGTTCTTTACTATAGAAATTTTGCATGATTTCTTCGGCAATCTCTGGTGGGTAAAGACTCCTGATATCCATCTTTCCTATCACTTCATCCTTAGAATATCCAAATATGCTCTCTGCACCCTGGTTGAAGATTATTATGTTTTCCTGTTTATCAGTGGCGATTATACCGTCGATGGAATGCTGAATCAGATTGGCTTCAAACTCGTATCTTTCTCTTAACTCCTCTGTTGCTTCCTTAACCTTATCTTCCAGAGAGTCAGTGTATTCCCTGAGTTTTCTCCTGATATCCAGTCTTTCCTTGGCCCGTTTTAGAGCAACTGATAGAGCTTCATCTGTAACGGGCTTGGTGATAAAATCTGATGCATCAAGTTGCAGGGATTGGATGGCAATATCTATATCCCCGTGCCCGGTAATAACTATCACCTCGGCTTCAGGGTTGATTCCCTTAATACTTTTCAGCACCTCAATCCCATTCATACCAGGCATCTTCATATCGGTTAAGATGATTGAGGGGCTTTCTTCCTTAAACACCTCTAGTCCTATCTTGCCATTCTCTGCCGTCAACACGTCGTAGCCATCGCTTCTCAGTGATCTTCCCAGAGCTACCCTTATAGGCTCTTCATCATCGATTAGTAAAAGCTTTAACATGTTACTACTCTCTTAACCATCTAAGATTGCAGGAAATTTTAACTCAAACGATGTGCCAATTCCCACCTTGCTTTTTATCTTTATAGTTCCCCCATAATCCTTAATAATTCCATAGCTGATAGACATGCCTAACCCTGCTCCCTTACCTACTTCTTTGGTGGTAAAGAACGGCTCAAATACCTTATCTATTATATCCTCGGGAATACCATTTCCTGTATCGGATATAGTAACTTTGACCTGTCCCTTTTCAAAAAATGATCTTATACTTACTTTACCCCCTCGTTCACCTTTCTCCTCAATGGAATCCCTGGCATTGACAACCAGATTTATAAAGACCTGTTCCAACTTATTATTGTCTGCCATTATAAGGGGTATGTTATCATCCAGGTCCAATTGAACCTCTATCTCACGTAATTTCAACTGTTGTCCCAATATCATAAAGACATCTCTGATAGGTTTATTCACACTTACCTTCTCCGTGCTAATACTAACTCTCGCAAAGTCCTTCAGATGAGTAATGATTGCTGATGCCCTATTCACCTGCGCCCTAATTTCTTCGGCCACTGTCATTAATTCTTCATCTTCAATCTTTTTGCCCCTTGTGATCATCTTCTTAATAAAATCAGCATCTACCCCAATAACATTTAAAGGTTGATTCAACTCGTGGGCTACGCCTGATGACACCTCACCAAGGGTAGACATTTTAGCGGCCTGTATTAACTGGGTTCTTTTTTCTAATTTTTTTATCTCTTTTTCAGAAATATTTAGTCTATAGACCATATGCTTGAATGAGTCCGCCAACTGGACCATCTCGTCACCTACATGGGCTCTATAGACCATGCATTTACGACACATATCCAGTTTTTCCGGAAATCTCCCCGATGGCTCAACCTTACAGAGGGTGCCATCCACATACCAGCACATGATATCAGGATTTCCATATGCCGGGCACTCGGTTCTATTACATTTTTCTACCTCCCAGCATTTGAGCATCCTGCCAAATTCAAACCCTGGTTTTCCGCGGCTAAGTTCATCGGCTAATCGGGTAAGTATGGAGATGGGGCGAGTAACGTATTTGGATAAGAACAAGGTTAAGAAAAAACCCACAACAATAAGAGAAACCACGGCCAAGATAATCTCTCTATTCCTGATTGCTGTTATTCTTTCTTCTATAGCAGTCCAGTGAATTCCCACGTTTAAGACCCCCAATGTTTGCATTTCATCTCCATGGCACTTATAACAGTTTTTTTCATTGGGGATAGGCATGGCATGATGAAGTATCTTTTCTTCTCCCAACATCTCCAAGCCCTTAACCAGAGAACTGGTGCTCAAGGCATTTTTGGTAATCTCTGAATCGTCAACCCTGCCTATATCGCCTGGTGATCCACTGTGCTTGATAACACCTGTGGTATCGCAAAGAGTTACCGCCGCCACATCCTTCAATGTATACAACTTTTCCAGAATAGCCTGCACAGCCTCCATCTCTCCATCCAGCATGGGGTACTCAATGCTTCTCATTACTGTATCGCTAATCTCAAATGCCCGCTCTTCCTGCTTGTCAAGGTGATACCTTACTCGTGTCACTGTATCATAGTAAGTAAAAACGCCCATTACCACAATTAAAATCAGGCTTACACCTGCTGTCACTTTGGTTGCCAGGCTGATTATACCTATCCTGGCTCGTATCCTGTCTAAAAATATACTGATTCGACCCATTTTCTCAATATCCCATATGCTTATGCTGACGGTGACATTCAGTGCAAATGTTTTTAGGAATGCTTAGAGTCCTCTGATGCTCTTCTACAGTTGGTGCATCTACATGTAAGCTCGCAGGCCCATGGCATGCCTCGCACTGAACATTCTTCATGTCCGGTGTCTTCTCTATATCAACAAAGCCACCAGGTTTCCCGTAACCAGTGGTGTGACAGCGCAGACACTCAGGATCTCGATCCTTACCCCTCATCTCCAGTATGCGAAAGTTTCTGGAATATTTCCACCTAGAATATGTCTCTACATGCTCTGCGTGACAGTCCTTGCATTTCTCCATTCCAACGTAGCGTGGCTCTTGATTTGTTTCTTCAGAGTATGCGTTAGGAATTATGGTGTAATGAACAGCTATAACAAGACAGAAGGTAATGATAAGAAAAACAGCTTTCTTGATAAAACTTTTCATAGACTTTCCTTTCTTTAGCTATCGGCAAAGATAATATTACAGCAACACTTCTCTATCCCTCTTTCTCACTCTCCGGCCTTGTCCTTTAGTCGGCGTATTTCTTTGTCCATCGCTTGCCATTCCAGGGCTCTATTAATAGCAATCAGTATCTGCTCCTTACGGAAGGGCTTGGTGATGTAATCATAGGCTCCTTTATGTATAGACTTTTCTGCCAACTCAGGGGAGCCATAGGCGGTAATGATAAGTATGGGGATATGTTCATCCAGCTTTTTAACCTCACCCATGAGTTCAATACCATCCATACCTGGCATCTTGAGATCAGCGATCAGTAGATCGTAAGTGCCTTCTTTAATCAGTTCAGGAACCTCAAAAGGATTATTGGTAGTGGTTACTTTGTGATCGGTCTTATCTTTAATTATCATAGCAAGAACGGTAAGTATATCCAGTTCATCGTCCACAATTAAGATCTGTGCGGTCATCTTTACCTCCTGTGTAAGCGTAACGCCTGAATTAAGTTAGTTCACTTTCCAAAGGAGCAACAGGCAAAGACACTGTAAAGGCAGTACCTTTTCTCTCTCTGTCCTCTTCTTCAGCCACTGTCTCAAAGGTTATATCTCCACCATATTTGCTTACTAAATCATAACTGACCGAAAGCCCCAGTCCTGCTCCCTTCCTTGCCTTCCTTGTGGTGAAAAAAGGATCAAATATCTTGTCTCTGTATTCCCCTTTAATACCATGTCCTGTATCCTTGAAGAGAATCTCCAGTCTATTGCCAGAGGTATTAAGTCTGGTAGAAACGGTCAAATGACCTCCTCTATTCATGGCAGCGATAGCGTTGGTAGCTAAGTTCATGAAAACCTGACGCAAATCTCCTGTATCTCCCTTTGCTTTTGGTAAATCCTCTGCAAGGTTTTTATCTATGGTGATTTTTTTTGCAACCAAGACATTCTCAATTACAGAAATCATCCTTTCAAGGTTTACATTGATGTCAGTAGAATGCTCAGTTGTCTCAGGATATCTGGTAAAGATTGAGAGACATTCAACAATCCTTTTACAACTAAGCGCTTGCCTTTCTACGGCTTTGAGAATCTCATGGCTCTGGCTGCCAGAGTCCATCTTTTCCATGAGAAGATCGGTAAAACCAAGAATTACTGCTAGTGGGTTATTGAGTTCATGGGCCACAGCAGCAGCCAATTTTCCCTGGGGCGTCAACATCTGTATATCAAACAGCGTCCCTGAATTCTTTTTTGATTTTGCAATCTCCCCTTCCATTACAACCAGTTGGGTAACAACACCCAGATCTTCCAATGCTGGACAGGCTATAATTCTGTCACATCTAACTCCACGCCCTTCAAAATGTGTATACAAGACCCCGCAAGGTTCACCTATTTTGAGTGTGTCTTGCACGGGACAGCGATGATTGAGCATATCACAGGGTTTATCCATATTATGAAGAACCCAATAACAATATTCACCAACAATCTCATGCTTCGGTTTACCAAGCCTTTTTACAAACGCTTCATTTGCTCCTTTTATCCTGTAAGCCATGTCAATAATTATAATTTCGTCTCTAATTCCATTGATAACAGCCTGTAAAAACATCTTGGCTTCCAGCAATTCCTCCTGTAATTTTAATTTTTGTTCTTCTTCCATGATCCCCCAGAATACACTGTAATTTTAGTGAAACAAGCCTTAGAAAAGTTCAAAATGATCAAACGGTTAGCGAGAATATTGCTATATTTATTCAAACGAAACATATTTTTGACAACCGCCATATACCGAAAGGACGCAGGAAAGAGTTGTATGGAGGGGACTGAAGCTGAAATATCAACCCACTAAATATATTCATTTATCCTTCTCTGCTTGCCCCCTTTAGCTTTTCTAGTTCACTTCTCATATTCTTCCATTCCAGAGCCCTGTTAATTGCGATCAATATCTGCTCTTTGCGGAAGGGTTTGGTAATGTAATCATAGACGCCTCTGCTTACAGCCTCTTCTGCTGATTCAATGGAAGCATATGCAGTAATAACTAATATGGGAATGTTTTTATCAATCTTTCTAATCTCACTGGCGAGTTCTATACCATTCATGCCTGGCATTTTCAGATCAGTTATAATCAGATCAAAGTCTCCTTCTTTCACTAACTGAACGACTTCTAAAGGATTGTTGGTAGTAGTGACTTTGTGATCAGTCTTTTCTGAAACAATCATGGCAAGAAGAGCAAGCATATCCAGCTCATCATCTACAATTAAAATCCTTGCAGTCATCATACCTCTACCTCCCTTTCAGACAAAATGCCTGAATTAGATTGAGTTGAGATTTACCTGTTTTCGGTGAGTACAACTGGCAAGGTTACAATAAAAGTTGTACCCTTCCTCTCCCTATCCTCTTCTTCAGCCACGGTCTCAAAGTTTATTTTTCCACCGTACTTTGAAACAATACCATAACTAACCGAAAGCCCCAGGCCTGTACCTTCCCCTCTCTTTTTTGTTGTAAAGAAAGCCTCCTGTACCTCGTCCCTGTATTCTCTCTTAATACCGTGTCCTGTATCTTTAAAAAGAATTTCCACATTACTGCCAGTGAAATCCAGTCCGGTAGAAACAGTCAAAACTCCTCCCTCTCGCATAGCAGCAACAGCATTGGTGATTAAATTCATGAATACCTGCTGCAGATGGCCTGAATCTCCTCTAACTTTAGGCAAACCTGTGGTAATATTCTTTTTTAAAGTTATCTTTTCTGTAGCCAAGATATTCTCAATCACCGAAAGTACTCTTTCAAGGCTTTCGTTGACATCGGTTGAATAATCAGTTTTATCCGGATATCTGGCAAAGCCGAGGACGCTCTCAACAATCTTCTTGCAATTTTGAGCCTGCCTTTCTATTGTTTCGACAATCTCATGATTTTTGCCACCAGCTTCCAGTTTTTCTAAAAGAATTTCTGTAAAACCTAAAATTACCGCTATAGGATGATTGAGTTCATGTGTAACATTTGCTGTCAGTTTCCCAAGTGAGGCCAACTTCTCTGTATTAAACATCTGTTCTTCCTCAAGTTTCTTACGTTCTGTAATATCCCTTGCTATTCCCAGAGAGGCATAAACTTTTCCGGATTCATCCTTGAGAGGAACAAAGTTGCTGGTAAACCAATAATCGATATTACCTGCTTTAACCGGATATTTTACATTTAGATTCTTTCCGGTTTTGAACACCTGTTCAACAAAACCCATCTGCAATTTCGCACTCTCTTTGGCAAAAAGATCGTACATATTTTTTCCTGTTAAATTGTCTGGGCTGTCCTTAAAAAAATTTGCCGAGCATCTATTCATTGAAAGGAACTTTCCATCCTCATCAAGTGTAAATATCAGGTCCTGTGCACTTTCAACAAGGGTCTTGTATTTCTCCTCTGATTTTTTTAGCTTTTCTAAAAACTCCTCCAGATCTGCTGTTTTCTCCTTTACCTCATTTTGCAGAGCGTTAGCCCAACGCCTCTCAAAGCCAATCACATACATGCAACCTAGAATAATGACTAAGATTATAGTGCCCTGAATATAAAACTGGCGAACATATACCGAATGAATAATGCCCTCCACCTCGCTCATTGGTGATACAACGGCCACAGACCAGTACCAGTCACCTTGATGGTAAACAGGTGAATATGCAATCAACTTTTCCATCTCAGTTTCTATACCCCGGTGCCATCCTGAAATATAATTGCCTGTACCTCCCTTGCCTTTAAGCATTTTTTCCTTTTGTATTTCGTTAATTTTGGTGAAAGATATTTCTGGCGCTTTCTTCGCACGAATTTTAAAGGCATCTTCTCCGATAAATTCTCTTTGGGGATGGTAGAGGAATAAAGCTCTTTTATCTATAACCCATGCATATCCTGTTTTACCTGGTTTTATTTCTTGAGCAGCCTTTCTAACCAAATACGTTATGTCAACAGTAAATACAAGCACTCCAGATTGACGTCCAGTTGGCACAGGATGCGCCTCGTCAACTGATTCCTCATAGGTAGGTATAGCAAAACTCATATAAAGTTTATCAGCATGCCGGGTACTTTCTTTTTTGATTTCACTGTAATAAATTCTATCTTTATTTTCCTTCCTAATTGCCCATTTAAAATAATCCGCATCGATAAAATTACCATGGATAACGAGTGACATCCCTCTATTATCAATAATATATGCTTTCTTTCCGCTACGGTCTATAAGCTTTATTTCAAATACCCCCTCATCCTTAATTGCGGATAATGTTATATTCATCCGACTTGCCCAAGAGACCTT
>JAHIKR010000279.1 GCA_018897415.1 Pseudomonadota bacterium | reverse complement strand
GGAAAATCCTTCGTACATAAACCTCCAGACCCAGATAACTTCCACCCAGATGGACATTGAAACAACCCGGAAAGAGTGTAATCTTTTAAAGGTTAAATACGAGGAGTATCAAAAGCGTGTGGAAAACACCCCACAGGTAGAACAGGAATACCTGGTGCTTCAGCGCGATTACAGCAATGCTCAGGCAAAATATCAGGAGACCATGAACCGGCTGCTGGGCGCCAGGGAGGCCACAGGCCTTGAGGAGAGTCGAAAAGCCGAGAGGTTTACTCTCATTGACCCCCCCGTTGTACCGGAAAAACCGGACAGACCAAACAGGCTGGCCATACTCTTGATTGGTATGGTTCTGGCAATAGGCTGTGGTATCGGTTTTGGTTCTCTGTCCGAATATATGGATGAGTCGGTGTATCGGGCAGATGAACTGGCAGCAATTTCCGGGCTTCCTGTATTAGCTGTGATTCCGTATCTGGAAACAGAAGAAGACCGGAAAAAAATGATGCAAAAGAAATGGGTCTGGATAGTCAGCACTGCCGGTCTTGTCATTATTGGTGTGGCAGCAGTGCACTTTCTGTACAGACCATTAGACATAGTGTGGATTCAGATAATTCAACGATTTTCTATCGGATTTTAGGTTAGTTTTATGAGACCATTACAAGGAGAAACCTTGCTATGAGCAAAATAGAAAAGGCACTGGAAAAAGCAAAAAAGAAACGAGACGAAAATCGACAGGAGACTCGGCTTAAAGTGGCTTCGGAAGCTGCCGCAGCAGGGGAGAATGCGCCGCTTTATACTCAGACAAAGTCTGTCTCGCTAAAAGATTCTCATCTGGAGAAGTATCGCATAATAACTCATTCGGGTGATTCCGGGATAATTAATTCTTACAATCTTCTCCGCACTCAGGTTCTCCAAAGGTCGCGCGATAAGGGGTACAATACCATTATGGTCACCAGTGTTGTCGAGGGGGAGGGGAAGACCATTACCGCCATCAACCTGGCGGTCAGCATTGCGAAAGAAATACAGCATACCGTACTTCTGGTAGAAACTGATCTGCGAAACCCCAAAATTCAGCATTATCTGGGCTGTAGCGCAACAAAAGGTCTTTCCGATTATATACTGGATAAAGTACCTCTTTCAGAGCTTCTTATTAATCCGGGTCTTGGCAAAATGATTGTGCTTCTTGCCGGCAAGCCTCTTTCAGGCCCAACAGAAATTCTGGACTCTCCAATGATAAAAAAGCTCGTGCAGGAAATGAAGGCCCGCTACCCGGACCGCTATGTCATCTTCGATTGTCCGCCTCTGCTTACTATGCCGGATCCAATTGTTTTTTCTTCATATGTGGATGGCATAATTCTCGTGGTGGAGGCAGGCAAAGCATCCAGGAATCAGATCCGTGAAGCAATTGAATTATTGGATGGCAAAAACATATTAGGGCTTGTCATGAACAAGGGAAAAGAAGTAGAGCGATCGTATTACTATTAAAAAAGGCTAAAGGCTAAAGGCGGAAAGGTAAAAGGCTGAAGGCTGAAGGTGATGAAAGAGAAACCGATAAAGAAGCAGTTCGATTTTTTTATATTGCAAAAGATTCATCAGCTGAAGTGCATACGCAATCCATAATAGCCTTTGAACCGCAATAGCGAGCGCATTCCCCTAAAAAAATAGAACAAAGATGTAAAGAAATATCAGGTATGCTGTCAAATTTAATAAAAGCACGATCAAAAACCTTTAGCCTTTAGGCTTTTTTTCCTCAGCCGAAGGCTGATTGTTCTCTGTTAGCTTCAGCCTTCAGCCTTCAGCCTTTTACCTTTGAGCTCATATATGTATACAGAATACTACAAATTACAGGAAAAACCTTTCAGTATAGTACCTGACCCAAGTTTCCTTTACCCGAGCTCTAAACACCGGACCGCTCTTACCTATCTGGAATACGGACTCATGGATCGGATGGCTTTTATTCTCCTGACCGGAGAAATCGGTGCCGGCAAGACCATCCTTATTAAACAGCTCCTTACAAAGATTGAAAGCGACATTGAGGTGGCTGTTATTTTTAATACCAATGTGTCATCAGAGGATTTGCTGGAATTAATTCTCTGCGAGTTTGAGCTGGAGCCTTCCATACGCAGTAAGGCCGGTTATCTCGACACACTTAATCAATTTCTCATAAGGGAATACGGTGAGGGCAAGCGTGTTGTACTCATAGTGGACGAGGCCCAGAACCTTTCTCAGGAAGCCCTGGAAGAACTTCGCATGCTTTCCAACCTGTATGCCGGCAAAGACTCGTTAATTCAGATTGTGCTGGCAGGTCAGCCTTCTTTGGGAGTCAGACTCAGGCATCCATCTTTGGCGCAGCTTTATCAGCGCATAGCTGTGAGTTATCACATCGCTTCCCTTGGCCTTGATGAAACCAGGGAATATATTGTTCACAGATTAAAAAAAGCCGGTGCAGAACAGGAAAACTTATTTACGGACGAAGCTGTAGAGCGCATTTTCCAGGTATCAGGAGGCATCCCCAGAACTATTAACATTCTCTGCGATGCCGCTCTTGTTTACGGCTATGCCGATGAATTAAAGACAATCGATGCTGATGTAATCGAACATGTATTAACCGACAAAAAGGAAACCGGGGTACTTTCAGTTTCCTCTATTGATGAGATTCAATCAAATCCGGCAGCATCCCTGGATAATGGAAGCATGGCTATCCGGTTGCAAAGCATTGAAGAGAGGTTGAACAAGCTTTCTTTTCAGGTCGACTGGCAAATCGAGAATTACGAGAAAAAAATAGAAAGTTACAAAGATGCCCTCATTCATAAACTTGAACGCATGCTTGATGAAGAACGAAAGCAGAACAAAGGACTTTTGCTTAAATATAATTTGCTACTGTATAGCATGAATAAGGCTAAAGGCAAAAACCTTTAATCCTGTAAATCCTGTCTGATAACTAAACAAACCAAACAACAGTTAACAATCATGATCTTAGTAATCGGTGGTGCCGGATATATCGGTTCTCATATGGTTAAGGAGCTTATCAGCCATGGACGAGAAGTAGTCATCCTTGACAACCTGACTACCGGCCACCGTGAATCCGTGCCGGACGGAGAGTTCATAAAAGGAGATTTGGGGGATGAAAATCTCCTGCAAAGAATCTTCAAAATTTATCCCATACATACCGTCATGCATTTTGCCGCCTTTTCTCTTGTCGGAGAGTCAGTTCAGTTTCCTCTTAAATATTTTGAAAACAACGTATCAAAAACCATAACACTTCTGAAAGTCATGCTGGAGCACGGCATAAAACGCTTTATTTTTTCCTCAAGTGCTTCGGTTTACGGTGAACCGGAAGAAATCCCAATTACAGAAAACTGTCCTGTGAGGCCAACCAGTCCGTATGGGGCCTCTAAACTAATGGTTGAAAACATTCTACAGGAATGTGACAGGGCTTATGGTCTTAGATATGTCTCCCTGCGGTACTTCAATGCCGCCGGTGCCGATGAGTCAGGAACTATCGGAGAAAACCACCATCCGGAATCGCACCTGATTCCTCTTGTCCTGAAGGCAGCCAAAGGCGAAAAGGAAAATATCACCATTTTTGGAACAGATTATTCTACAGATGATGGGACGTGCATAAGAGACTACATCCACGTGACTGATCTGGCCCAGGCACACCTACTGGCCATGGATGCCCTGGAAAACGGCGAGCCTGGCGGTATATACAATCTGGGCAACAGCTATGGATACTCAGTAAAGGAAGTAATTGAAACAGCCGGGAAGGTCACAGGCCGGCAGATTCTGGTGGTAGAAGGGCCTCGACGCCCGGGCGATCCGGCCATACTCGTAGCCGCCTCTGAAAAGATAAAAAAGGAGCTGGGCTGGCAGCCGAGATTTCAGGATCTGGAAACCATCGTAAAAACAGCCTGGCAATGGCATAGAAACAGCCCTTAGCCTTTAACCCTTTATATCCTGTCAAAAAGCAAATTATGAAACAACAATACGACTATTCTGAAAGCCTGCTAGTCCATTTCAGGCGAATCGAAAGCTTAAAAGAGGCTGCTCTTGGGTATCCGTCTGTGAATCTGAACAAAAGGCAGCTTTGTGATCTGGAGCTGCTTCTCAACCGTGCATTCTATCCTCTTACGGGTTACCTTGGCCGGGAAGACTATGAAAGTGTTCTGGATAAGATGCGTCTCTCCGATGGAACTGTGTGGCCGATACCGGTCTGCCTGGATGTAAACGATGATATGGCCCAAAGCTTTGAGAAAGGCCGGCCCATAGCTCTTGCCGACGAGGAAGGATTCATGCTTGCCGTACTTACCGTAAAAGACATCTGGAAGCCGGATAAAAAGCGGGAAGCGCGGGCAGTATTCGGCACGGATGATCCTGAACAACATCCGGGTGTAAGGAATCTTTATGAAAAAGTGAGCCCCTGGTATGTTGGCGGGACTCTTGAGGGGATACATCTTCCCATCCACTACGATTTCAAGGAACTGCGGCTGACTCCGGCAGAAACCCACAGGCAGTTCGCCCAGAACGGCTGGCGCAACGTGATCGGTTTTCAGACCGAAAAACACCTCCACTGCGCTCACAAGGAGATGACGCTCAGGGCTGCCCGTGAGGCAGGTGCCAGCATCTTTCTTCAGCCTGTAGTAGGTCTGACTCATCCGGGCGATTTGGATCATTACACACAGGTGCGGTGCTATCAGGAGATCCTCAAGAAATATCCCAAAAACATGATCATGCTTGGTTTGATACCTCTGTCCATGCGTAAAGCCGGCCCTCGAGAAGCCTTGTGGCATGCGATCATCCGCAAGAACTATGGTTGCAGTCATTTCATGGTAGCCGATGACTATGGTGACCCCTTTGCCAATAACGGTTCTAAAGAAAGATTCTATCCACGGCAGACAGCCCAGGAGATGGTGCGGTCCTTTGAGGAAGAAACCGGCGTAAAAATGGTCCCGCTGAAAAAGATGGTCTATGTGGAAGACAGGGCACAGTACCTCCCCGAAGACGAGGTAACCCAGGCGATGAACGTTAAGCGCATTTCATCCGGCGAGCTGCGACGAAGGCTGGAAAATGGCCTGGACATACCCGACTGGTTTTCCTACCCGGAGGTTGTGGCTGAGCTCAGGCGGGCATATCCACCCCGCTCAAAACAAGGGTTTACAATTTTCATCACAGGTCTCTCCGGCGCCGGCAAATCTACCCTCGCCAAAGTCCTGATGGTGAAATTCATGGAGATGCGCGACAGACCGGTAACCCTTCTGGATGGCGATATTGTGAGGAAGAATCTTTCAAGTGAGCTCACCTTTTCAAAAGAGCACAGAAATCTCAATATCACCCGCATCGGATTTGTGGCCAGCGAGATAACCAAAAATAGAGGAATTGCCATCTGCGCCCCCATTGCCCCATACGAAGAATCGAGACGTCATAACCGCGAACTCATAAGCCGCTATGGCGGCTATATCGAGGTATACCTTTCAACACCCTTGAAGGTTTGCGAGCAGCGTGACCGCAAAGGGCTTTACGCAAAGGGCCGAACAGGAAAAATTCCTGGAGTCACCGGTATTGACGACCCATACATTCCTCCGTCCAATCCGGAAATCAGCATGGATACCACAGAACTGACTCCGGATGAAGCTGTACAGGAAGTCTTGCTTTACCTTGAAGAGCAGGGATATATTCGATAATTAACAATCCAAACGCTTTAAATCACAGATAATCCACTGGCTCTGCCGGTGACAATTGAAGAGACCTTTGAAAAATGTTCAATTTTGTTCAAGTTCAAGGAAGGCGAAAATTTTAAATGCAGGAATACATTGAGTATTTCGAGGCTTAAAATTTGAGTCTGACGCCGAAATTGGGCAAAAGGGGGCGTTTTGCAAAGGTC
>JAHIKR010000029.1 GCA_018897415.1 Pseudomonadota bacterium | reverse complement strand
TAACGACCAAGCTCACCTGCCGCTATGGAGCGCAGCGGAATAGCGGTCAGGTGCAGCGCCTTGTTAGCCGAATTCTGGCTTAATACCGATAAGTAGAGCAATTGTAAGAACTGCGCCACTTCCAAATAGACAACCAGCCATTTTGCCAAGGGAAGTGGTTACAGATTCTCTTGACTCATCAATTCCCTTTTTTTGAAGCCATTCAGCAATGCTGCCTTCAAAGAATCCAGCTATAGCATCGGTAATAGCATCACCAATTATACCACCAGCGATTGCTCCAGCCACCCCATAAAGAATACCACCCCAAAGAGCGGGAATAGTGAGCAAACCTGTATCAATGGCTCCAAAAATTATATCTGGAATTGAGCCAACCAGGGACCTTTTGGCAATCAAGAGCCCAACAATTGGAATTAGGGTCAGCCCGAGGACAATAGGTCCGATGGGCAGTTGATAGCGCAGGGCAAGAACCCCGATTAAAGCCACGGGCAATGCCACAATGCCAACGTATGATGCTTTTCGTATCATTATCATCCTTGTGAGTGTCAGTCGGCTAACGCTGAAGTCACCGGCCGGAAAAGCCTGAATGGAATTGGTAAAAGCGATGTTTTACTCAAAATAGTGTAAATGCGAAAAACGCCCCGGCTTTTCCGGTCGGGTGTACTGACTGGTTGGGCGAGCTTTCCTATATCAAATTACAATCTGAAATAAGCTCTTGCAATAGTTTTTCTCCTTCAGGCCAAGGGCCAAATCCAGATTCAACATTAATATGGCCACAAGCTCCGATATTTACAAATCTGCTTCGCCAGCACTTGGAAAAATACTCAATACGATCTATTGCGGCCGAGGCATCATCACTGCTTGCTACTACGATGCTTAGAAATGGTAAAGGATTGATGGGTATTGGAGCAAATCCAGATGTAACTCCCCAATCTTTAGGTAACGGGACATTTGGTGGAGGTGGGGATTCTACGTCCGGTGGAGATACCAAAAGTGCTCCTGCAATATCTCTACTAAAGTGATTTGCCCAATGAACAATGGTTAACGACCCCGCACTATGACCGATAAGTATGATAGGCTCATCTATTTGTGAAACCGTTTCATCTAATTCTCTCGTCCATTCAGAAATTTTCGGTTGATCCCAATCTTTAAAATGTACAAGCCTGCCACCTATGATATTTTGTTCCCAAATGCTTTGCCAGTGATTCGGCTCCGAACCGCCAAGACCAGGAACCAATAGAATCGTAATGTCGTTTTTCATTAATGAATTCCCTACACCTTTCTATATTGGATTCGAAATTCGATTGCTACCACCTAACCCGTAAACCACGCGCCTTCAACGGTTAGGTGAAATCAACGCGTTTCCAGTTGGCTCCTTATGTCTTCCGGTACACAATTTACAGGACAGTGGAAATAGATACAACGACAGCACTCATTCCTTATGATTGCCAAGACAAATACTACCAGAGACAGCGAATAGATCACCAACAGACTTGGCTCTAAACTGAGCCAATAAAGGGGAAACAATATCCACACGATCGGTGAAATTATCGAGACGGCCTTTTCAAATGGGTTTAATGGCCCAGGCCGTGGTTTGAAGAATGCTGGAATGCCCCAAAAAAACATACACTTGGTAGTCTTGCCGCCCTGACCGTAATGTGGACAGTGACTACAGTAGAATCTGTATACGAGAACTACGAGTGAGATGCCTATAATAATATAGCAAATCAACCACGCTATCGAGTGGTTCAAGATGGCTGTACCCGCTGCAATGATATGTATGGCGCCAAAGAGATTCCAATACAAATAGTCGACAAATCTATGGTGTATCTTCAATTGATTCTTTGAGGTAATCATATTCTGTTTTACCTCCACACGTGACAACAGGGACTGCGAATATGCCGCCATATGGATGAAGCAACACGAATAATTGTTTCCGAAAAGCGAAAAACCTATTCATATTCGTTAACCCCATGATTATAGATATGGGGTTGTTCAGTCTCTGGATCAATATAATAACGAATTTTCATTTTGTCGAAACCTTAACTTCATATTATTTAGTAAGCAGAATGTCCGGCATGAGGCGCGGCGGCTTTTTGCCGTCGCCCTCAATGCCGTTGTGTACGCAACTTACGTTATGTGTTTATACTTTTTTGATTTATCCTAACACCACATTTCATTTTAATAATCTTTGCAAGGGATTCCCAAACAAATGGGGGAATTTCTAAAGCGCTGTGACCCTTTGCTTGAAAGTTCCAGCGAAGTGATTCCCATCTTCTTAATTCTGGACTTGCCTTCAACTCATCCAACTTAATCGGCGGATTCAGCTTTTGTATTTCTTTCACGTAGCAGCCATATGGCCAACCCCAAAAAAATCTGCGTTTACTATTAGATACCGCTTGCCAAAGCGCTGAAATATCTTTTCCGACTTCCCTTTTTTTGATGTCCTGAGCAACCTCTTTTGTCATCTTAAATCGACGAGTTAAAGTATTAACACTAAGTTGATTAATTGATTTTCGGTAAAGAAGAATTAAATCACCCTTACGTGTTTCAGGTTCACAACTCCAAAACACTTCCCCTTGAAGACTTCGCACTCCATTTTCATCTAAATAATTTTCCGGGCCGGCATAAAACAGCCAAAACTTTTGATCCTCGATAGAAGTCTTTCTTTTATCTGACTTGAAGACTCCTAAAACGATCAATAGAACTACAATTATAGTAGCAAATAATAGAAGATTCATTGTCTACCTCAACGAATTCGGCTCTACCTGTAGATACTTTATTCGATCAAGTCTGAATCTCCGGTATTCGTCTGCCATTAGACAGAACGCCTCAAGATAAATATGTTTCCCTCTTCTAAATAACCGCTCTGGCAGAACTTGACGGTGCGATATCCCCTTTCTTCCGGCATATTCCAAATAAACGATCTTCTTGGCCTCGATAGCATGGCTAAATTCGGAAAAATACGTATTTTCATAGTCTTGCGGCCTTAATGGGTCATCCGGTTTATCTAACCATTTTAGTACCTGTTTATCCTCATCCGACCATCCTTCATTACTACTACCACCGTCTCCGCATCCAGTTAAAAAGATTGCGATAAAAACAGATAAGATTATCGTTCCGACAACACTTAACCCATTTTTCATAACGTCACCATTTCCCGTCTCCCATATCGAGAGCCTAACCATTGATTAACAAGCAAATTTGCCTTGATATAATGATATTAAATACATTTTCGAGCATATTTGCTTTGACCCTATTATCTTCAAATTTTAAAATAAATCAATATCATAATGAAATCAAAACTTCAATTCATAGCGGTAGTATATATAATTCAGGAGGTTAATCGGATATATAAGAAGAATCAGCTATTTTGGATATAGTCCACAGCATTTTGAAAAATTCGTAATCCTATCGTGGGACTCATCTCAAATGCCTTACCCTGGCGTTTAAGCTCTTCCTTCTTGCGGGTCCAGTCTGGATGGTTGGTTGGATGATTGTAGGCTTCAGGATGGGGCATAAGGCCGAAAATTCTGCCGGTTGGATCACATATTCCTGCTATATCAAGCACTGATCCATTTGGGTTGTATGGGAAGGCACCGTTTGCAAGTTTCCCGTCTGGCATGGAATACTGAATTGCAACCTGGTTATTATTTAAAAGTCGCTCTATGGTGGACTCATCTGAATAAAATTTCCCTTCACCATGTCTGATAGGAAGCTCCAGACTATCCATATCCTTTGTAAATATGCAAGGAGATGCGGAATTTACTGTCAGGTTTACCCAGTCATCCCTGAAATTTCCGCAATCGTTAAATGTAAGTGCTACCGACCGAGTACTGTAATCATGGTTAAAACCGGGTAAAAGCCCGAGGTTTACGAGAGTCTGGAATCCATTGCATATCCCAAGTACAAGGTTACCATTATCAATAAACTCTTGCAGCTTTTCTCCAAGATTTGTCTTGAAGCGTACAGCCTGAATAACGCCTGCTCCATGATCATCTCCCCAACTGAACCCTCCGACAAAAACCATGATTTGAAAATCTTCAAGCTTTACATCTCCATTAATAAGCGAATTTATATGAACTCTGGTGGCTTCTGCCCCTGCCAGTTCAAAGGCGTAAGCTGTTTCATGATCACAATTTAAGCCGTATCCGGCAAGTACAAGTGCATTTACTTCACTCATATCGACTTCTCCATCTATCGCGTATCAAAGAAAATCTGTAAGCGTTCACGGAACATTGAAAATAGAAATTGGAAATTGGAAATTTGGCCTTCATGCTTTTGTACTGTTCTTCCCAATTTCCAATTTCTATTTTATCTCTTTCCAATTTCTACTTTCTAATTTCAAGTTTCAAGCCGTAAACGGTTATCTTTCAACAAAGGTCTTTAAAAGGTTTTTTCCATGCGGCTTTAAGATCATTAACAGGAACTGATATAATAATTTTGTTGTCAATACCCTTTACGACAAAATCTGGTTCTTCAGTTATTTTTCCTACACAGGTACAGGGAAGCTCTCTGAAAATATTTTCAAAAAGTTCCTTATGCTGAGGATCAATGCTTACAATAAATCGTCCGGCAGATTCGGAAAACAAGATTGTGTCATTACGATCGACATTATCTAAAGGCACTTTTGCAAGATCAACTTCCATACCAAGGTTGCCGCCCATTGCCATTAAGGATAGATGAACGCCCAAGCCGCCACGGTATACCCCATGTGCGGAAGCCACAATCTCTTTGTCAACGGCATGGTCAAGAGCTCTGTAAACAGGTGTAAACTGATCGGGCATAACCTTAGGGACATTAAGACCTATATATCCAAAATGCTCGTAGTACTCAGATCCTCCCAGCTCATTTCTGGTAATACCAAGAACATAAACCAGATCTCCGGGCATCTTACTGTCCATTGTAATGCATTTAGTTATATCATCTATAACAGACGTTGCTGAAAACTGGAGGGTCTCAAGTGCCGAGATTTTGTGTGTTTCACCGTAACGACCCGGAAGATGACCATCTACATACATACTGTCTTTGCCTGAAAGAAGTGGAATTTCATATGCCAGGCAAATATCCCGAAGAGCGCGACACGAACGGACAAGCTGTGCTGCTTTAAATCTGCCATCAGGGTTATTTCCCGGATTGTATTGAATATTCGGCCAGCAGAAATTATCCACGCCGCCTATATGTTCAAAATTCGCCCCAATTGATAGGAGTCTTCGTACTGCTTCATCAATGGTGCAGCTTGTCATATGATATGCATCAATAAGCGAATAAGTGGGCATCAGAGACTGGGAAAAAGCAAGGCCTTTGTTAGAATCAAGCACCGGCCTTAAGACAGTCGCATCACTGTTAACGTCTCGACCGACGCCTACCAGAGGCTTTATTACGCTTGTACCCTGAACTTCATGGTCATACTGTCTGCTAATCCATTCTTTGGAGCATATATTGGGACGCGATAGAATATCTTTCAGTAAAGTTTCGTAATCAACTGGCTCTTTAATAACCGGTTCAAACAGTCCTCGCTTATCAGGAGGCTGCCAATGTGCATCGAATTCCCACTGAGGAAAACCCGAAGAAAGCAGGTCAAGATCAATATAAGCACAGGTCTTGCCATTGTAGGTAATATGAAGTTTGCCTGTATCGGTAAAAGTTCCGACAACTGTGCTTTCTACAGCATGTTTTTCTGAAAGTTCAAGAAAGCGTTTCAAGTCTTCAGGTCTAACAGCAACAGTCATACGTTCCTGGGATTCTGAAATCCATATCTCCCATTGGTCAAGCCCTTCATATTTTAAAGGAACCTTTTCAAGCTGGATATCGCATCCATTTGAGAACATCGCTGATTCACCTATTGATGATGAAAGTCCTCCTCCACCGTTATCGGTAATAAATTTTATAAGCCCTTCATCCCTGGCCTCTAACAGGAAATCATGCATCTTTTTCTGGGTGTACGGGTCACCGATCTGGACATGGCCGGCAGGAGTATGTTCAGAGAAACTCTCAGATGCTGCTGTAACACCATGGATACCGTCTTTGCCTACTCTCCCGCCGCTCATAATTACCAGATCACCGGGAGAAATATCTTTCTGCTCAGCCGGTTCTTCCTTTACCATATCAGGCATGATTCCAAGAGCTGTAACGAAAACCAGGCATTTGCCCATGTAGCCATTGTTGAAAAAAACCTGACCAAAGGGCGTTGGGATTCCGCTTTTGTTGCCGCCATCTCTTACTCCTTCGATCACACCATCTAAAAGGCGTCTGGGATGCAGGCGAGGCTTGAGATGCCCATTATAATCCCTATGCCCGACACAATAACCGTAGCTGCCCATAATAAGCTTTGATCCTTTGCCGGTACCCATTGGATCACGGTATATTCCTACTATGCCTGTTATAGCACCACCATATGCTTCCATATTGGAGGGAGAATTGTGTGTTTCACCGGTAACAACATAATAATGATCCTGATCAAAACGCCCGACACCTGCATTATCCCACAAAACAGATACTACCCAGGATTTTTTCTTCTTTAATTCCAGAGTAGGGGTTTCAATGCAGGTTTTAAAAAGATTATCAACGATTTCTAAGTTATCTGTCGCGAGATCATGGTAATGGAACAGCCCTCGAAAAGTATTATGATTGCAGTGGTCACTTCTGGCCTGAGAAATATATTCGAGCTCGATATCTGTGGGGTCTGAAAGCCCGACTTTTGTGCGCGCAGTCTGAACATTCTCGTCTAAAAAATATTTTCTTATAATTGGTATATCATTCGGGTTCAAAGCCAGATTACGTTCATCGCTGATTCGTTTTAGTGTTGAATCGCTATCTATAGGAATCGTAATAACTGTAGGTATGTGGTCAAGCCTGACTTTTGGAATGATAAAGCCGATCCCTACCTCAGGATCCCAGTCTTCTTTTGAAATAATCTTCCACTGCTGTATAATATCATTTGCCAGAAGCTCGCCGGCAATTTTATCCGTATCTTCGGCAGTAAGTCCTTTACCTTTCAGGCAAAAACGCTTTGATGTATATACTGCTTCATTTGGACCGAACTTTATTCCCAAAATATCTTCCATTGCTTCAACAGCAGTACTGCCCGGGTTGTCCTTAACACCAGGCCTGTAGCCGACCCAAATAGTCCAGTTAAATTCAACAGGCAAGGGCTCAAAAGAAGAAATCTGCGTTACAGGGTTTGTAAAAACTTCTGTCTGTATTTTCTTCAACTGTTCGTCCGACAGATCTGCATCAATAGTTACTACATGAATTGTACGGACTTGTGAAAGATCAATCCCGAAGTAATTCTTTGCCTTCTGTCGAATACCTTCGCCCTCGGCATCAAACAAATTTGATTTTAATGTTATTTCCAGTCTATTAGGCATAATAATAACTTTTAACTGAAAAACATGCGTGTAATATCATTATAAAACACATAAATCATGAGCATAACCAACACAAATATACCTACCTGCTGGGCAATTTCACGAAATTTAACATTTACAGGACGCCCTGTTGCTGCCTCAATAAAAAAGAAAACCAGATGACCGCCATCCAGAACAGGTATAGGCAAAAAATTGATAATGCCAAGATTAATACTAAGCAACGCAATAAAAAACAACAGGTTTGATATTCCCTCTTCGGCCTGTTGACCTGCCATCTGTGCGATCATAAGCGGACCGCCCAGTGTTTTTGTGGAAATAGCACCCTGAAGTAGCTTTACAATACTAATTACAGTTAACTTTGAAATGTTATAAGTCTGTATTATACTCTCATAAAAGGCCTGGAAAAAATTCAATTCCTTTGAAAAGCCATCTCCAGAAGAAGTAATACCAATAACATAACGCTGAATATCTTCGCCAAAAATGTTTTTGGTTGTTGTGAGTTCAGGCTTTATGTTTACTGTGATGATAGATTCTTCCCTATTAATATATAACTCAATTTCTTCCCCATTGCTTTTAGAAATACTTTTTGCCATATCATCCCAGCTCTCAATGGGGATTTCATTAATGGCTACTATTCTATCACCTTTTTTCAGTTCTCCTCTGGAAGCAGGACTGTTCTCTTTAACCTCCCCTACGGAAGGCTCTAAAATAAAAGTTCCATAAATCTGGAACATCCCAAAGAAAATTATTATTGCGAGGAGAAGATTAAAGAAAGGGCCGGCAGCGACAATCAAAATTCGTTTAAAGACATGCTTATGAGTAAAGGAAATAGATATATGATCTGGCGCCACTTCTGCACCTGGCTCCTCACCCACCATTTTCACAAAGCCACCAAGTGGTATTGCCGAAATGCGATAATCGGTATTGCCTATCCTTTTGCCAAATATTTTGGGACCAAATCCTATGGAAAATTTCTCTACCCCTACTCCAAATAACCTGGCAATAAGGAAATGACCGAGTTCATGAAATAATATAAGTATTCCCAATACTATTATAAATGCAACTATATTTGTACTCATAAAGTCTTTTGTTATTTCTTAATCGTTATTTGGTAACCATTGATGGTTACGCTTTGCGTTAGCTCAACAACTTAATAGCTGTTTCTCTGGCCCACTTATCTGCCTCAAGTATATCAGATAATGTTGGATCCGTGACAGATGAATGTTTTTCTATTGTATTTTTTATTAACTTTGGAATATCAGTAAATGAAATATGTTTATCCAGAAAGGCCTTTACTGCCACTTCATTTGATGCATTTAAAACCGCAGGCATTGTTCCACCCATTTCGCAGGCTTTAAAAGCCAGTGCAAGACAAGGAAACTTTTTTAAGTCAGGCTGCTGAAAGGTAAACGCCCCAATATTTACAAAATCTGGAATCGGTTGCTTAAGCATGAGACGTTCTGGATAAGATATTGCATATGCTATGGCTCCCTTCATATCTGGAATACCTAATTGAGCAATAACCGCCCCATCTCTATAGGCAACCATAGAATGAATCACACTTTGCGGATGAATCACAACCTTAATCATATCATGCGATACTCCGAAAAGATACTTTGCCTCAATCACCTCAAGCCCTTTGTTCATAAGAGTAGCTGAATCTATGCTAATCTTTTTGCCCATCTGCCAAGTGGGATGATTAAGAGCCTCCTCTGGTTTTATCGTGACAAACTCATCTGCCGGCATGTTTAAAAATGGACCGCCTGAAGCTGTTAGGAATATCTTATCCATATCCTCTCTGCGGTGGCCGGCAATACATTGAAATACAGCACTATGCTCGCTATCTATAGGAAGTATTTTTATACCTTTTTCTGCTGCCTTTTTTACAACGATCTCACCAGCCATCACAAGGATTTCTTTGTTAGCCAGCGCAATGTTTTTCCCAGCTTCAATCGCCGATAGTGTAGGCATCAATCCGGCAGCACCTACCATTGCGGCTACAACCATATCGACAGAACCATGTGTGGCTGCAGCCCTGTAGCCATCTTCACCATACAATATTTCGACACCGGCCCCTGCCGGAAGCATATTCTTCAATTCTAAAGCTCTGTTTTCATCAAAAACCACCGCTATCTCAGGGTGAAATGTTTCAATCTGTCTGGCTAATAATTTAACATTATTGGCCGCGGCAAGAGCTTTAACTTCAAACCGGTCGCGAAACATTTCTACAATCTTAAGAGTATTACAACCTATGGATCCAGTAGATCCAAGTATTGAAAGATTTTTCATGGTAATTATTTTAACTTATTAATTTTAGAATTGCAAAATTAACAGAATATAAATTCCTTAAAAAAATATGCCACAGGAGCGGCAAACAGAAGAGCGTCAATACGATCCAGGATACCGCCATGCCCCGGCAATAATGAGCCGGAGTCCTTAATATCAGCGGAACGTTTTAGTGATGATTCAAACAGGTCTCCTACCTGACCCGCGATACCTATGGAAAGGGAAAATAGTATGCTTACCCCCAATGGTAACCAGGGAAGAAAAATATACTTAAAAAGAACTCCGACGACCAAATTTGAAGAGAGTCCGCCAATTGAACCCTCTATTGTCTTTTTAGGGCTTACTGAAGGACAGAGCTTGTAACGGCCAAAATAAGAACCAACATAAAATGCACCGATATCACCGGCAAAAACAACAAGTAAAAGGAAAAATATCCAGAGCATTCCGTCTGTCCCGTTACGGATCATAACCAGAAAGGAAAGTAATATAGGAATATAAATAATTCCCAGAATCTGCTTTGTGAAATTCTCAAGTATAAACGGATCGGATTTAAACTGCGTAAGAACGATAAGGCTGGAACTAATTAAATTAAAAGCAACTATGCTTATAATAAAACCCAATGAGTTTTTATAAGCTGTCCATATAATAACAGGGCCGACAAATATTGCCAGAAGCAAGATAATGCCCGATATTGTTTTGCCTTTTGCATTAAAAACAATACGAAAATATTCCCACAGAGCTAAAACGCATATTATGCTTAGTGAAACAGCGAATAAAGGGCCCCCTTTGTAAATAATCAAAAAAAGAAAAGGGAGGGATACAATGCCTGTAATCCAACGTTTTAAATGCATAATAATTAAGGGGGATTAAACTTTCCCAAACCTGCGTTCACGGTGCTGATAGTGTTTTAGAATCTGCAAAAACTCCTGCCTGCCAAAGTCGGGCCATAAGGTTTCTGTAACAAAAATCTCCGTGTACGCAATTTGCCACAGAAGAAAATTACTTATGCGCATTTCACCGCTGGTTCTTATAAGCAGATCTGGATCGGGCATTCCTTTTGTGTAAAGGAAATCAGATACAAGTTCGGGTGTTATTAAGTCAGGATCAATCTTGCCTTCTTTTGTTCTTGCTGCTATTTCCTGTACCATCCTGACTATCTCGTCACGCCCTCCATAGCTCAATGCAAGATTAAGCATCAAACCGCCATTCTTTTTTGTTAGACTCATTGTCTTATGCAAAGCCTGCTGGACATCTTCCGGCAGCCTCTCTATCTGTCCGATGGCATTGAGACGGATATTATTATCCAGCATATCTTTTTGCTCTGACTCAAGGAAATTTTTCAGGAGGCTCATGAGAGCGGCGACTTCGGTCTTTGGCCTCTGCCAGTTCTCAGTGGAGAAAGCATATAAAGTCAGGATGGAAATACCTATCTCACGACAGGTTCTAACAATAAGTCGAACAACCTCAACACCCTTTTTATGTCCTTCAATACGATTTAAAATACGCTTTTTTGCCCAACGCCCATTACCATCCATGATGATAGCTACATGATATGGGAGATTCGCTGTATCGATATCAGAGAAAGACTCGCTAGAATTCAATGATCTCTTTCTCTTTTTCTTTAAAAATGTTGTCATTTATAAGCTTGATATACTCATCTGTTATCTTCTGGGTCTGGTCCTGTGCTCTAAAAGCATCATCTTCCGAAATATCACCATCCTTTTTTAAAGCTTTGATCAGTTCGTTTGAATCGCGTCTGATATTACGTACTGCTACCTTATAGTCTTCACAAATTTTTCGTACTATTTTTACAAGTTCCTTACGTCTTTCTTCGGTAAGCGCTGGAATGGATATGCGAATAATCTTACCATCGTTTGAAGGAGTGAGGCCCAGATCGGATTTCAATATCGCCTTTTCAATCTCTTTTATTACGGTAATATCCCAGGGCTGTATTATAATAAGGCGACTTTCCGGAACTGAGAGCGAGGCCATCTGATTAATGGGAGTCTGGGTGCCGTAATAATCAACAAGTATTCCATCAAGCAAAGAAAGAGAAGCACGACCAGTTCTGACTTTATTTAAGTCCTTTTTAAGGGCTGTAATTGACTTGCCCATATTTTCTCTTGTTTCTTTATATATGGATTCCAGCATAAATTTTACCCTTTAATAATTCGTTGTAAATCCGCCAACGGCAAAGTAAAAAGCTTCAGTTTCAAGGCGCACAAATCCTCAGGAAAGAGACGTACTTATAGCTACGTCGCAATGACGAAGGATGCAGCGCAACGCAGAAAATGGACTTTTTACGAAGCCGTCATCAATTGTTTATCCTGGTTCCGATCTCCTCTCCACATACTATCTTTCTGAGATTTCCCTTGTTTTTAATATCAAAAATAACAAGAGGAAGTTGATTCTCCATAGCCAGAGAGATAGCTGTCATATCCATGACTTTGAGCTGTCTTTCTAAAACCTCCATATAGGTAATTTTTTTAATAAACCTGGCATCCTTGTTTACAACAGGATCTGAATCATACAGGCCGGCAACCTTGGTGGCTTTAAGTAAAATCTCAGTATGAATCTCCTGACCTCTTAAAACTGCAGCAGTATCTGTGGTAAAATAGGGATTACCAGTGCCTGCTGCAAAAATAACTACACGTCCTTTTTCAAGATGACGAATAGCTCTGCGCAAAATATAAGGCTCAGCTACCTCATGCATCGATATTGCAGACTGAGTGCGGGTCTGAATACCTTTCTTTTCAAGTGCATCCTGCAATGCAAGGCTATTTATTACCGTTGCCAGCATACCCATATGGTCTGCGGAAGTTCGATCCATGCCGAATGAACTGGCGGCAATTCCCCTGAAAATATTACCGCCGCCGACAACAATGGCTATCTGAAGCCCTAAATCAAATATCGAGCGAACCTCTTCAGCCACATATTTTATCACTTCCGGGCTAATACCAAAGCTCTGATCGCCCATAAGGGCCTCACCGCT
>JAHIKR010000278.1 GCA_018897415.1 Pseudomonadota bacterium | reverse complement strand
TGACAGATGATATTAAAAATGATCTTAAAGAAAAAGGTGTAACTGTAGTATCGGCTACACATGCTCTTTCCGGCGTCGAACGATCTATCACAAAAAAATATACAGGTATATATCCGGTACTGCTTATAGCAGATACTTTAAGGCTTTTCGGTCAGGGAACTAAAGTTGCTGTAGAGGTATCAATAATGGCGGCTGATGCCGGCGCACTTACAGGCAATGATATCATCGCAATAGGCGGGACAGCCAGAGGAGCTGATACAGCTCTGGTTATAAAGCCCGCAAACCAGTCCGATCTTTTTGATCTGCGTATCAGGGAAATTATATGTAAACCAAGACAATTTTAGATTTAAAGGTTATTTAATGAAACACTTTCCTCGAAAAGCATTAATTGATTTTGACCTCCGACAACTGGAAATATTCTGCAAGGTGGTCGAGCTTAAAAGTTTTTCAAAAGCCGCTTCTGCTGTTTTTCTGGCACAGGCTTCAGTCAGTGAAAGAATATCAAATCTTGAGAAAATGATCGGAGCAAAACTTCTTGACCGTTTAGGCAGAGAAGTCGTTCCAACCAGGGCCGGGAAACTTCTGTATAAGCATGCCCGACTTCTGCTTGATATAAAAAGAACGGCATGTCTTGCAATGGAAGATTTTATAGGAATAAAGCAAGGAGAAATCCATATCGGCGGCAGTACAATTCCAGGCGAATATATACTTCCTAAATACATTGAACAATTTAACAAAAAATTCCCCAATATATCCGTTATGCTCACCATTGCTGATACATGTAAGATTGAAGAGGATGTTGCAAGGGGTTATCTTGAGCTGGGTGTAGTTGGCTCCAAAAACTCAATAAAAACTCTGAATTACTATGAATTATGGAATGATGAACTGGTAGTAGCGGTTCCGGCAGGCCACAGTCTGGCGAAGAAACAAAAGATCACAGTTGAGGAACTTTCTAAAGAGCCATTTATAATAAGGGAGGAAGGTTCTGGGACTTTAAAAATTATGGAGAGTTACCTCCAAAAAAATGAATTATTACCCATAGAATCACTAAATATCGTAGCTCGACTTGGCTCATCTACTGCCGTTAAAGAGGGAATAAAAGCAGGCCTCGGTGTTTCCATCCTTTCCTCAAGGGCACTGGAAACTGAGCTTAAAACAGGAATACTCAAGGCATTAAAAGTAAACGGGCTTGACATGAAGCGAAAATTTTATCTGATGAAAGACAGTAAAAGAACCGCTTCCCCTCTGTGCCAGGCTATTTTTGATTTTTTGTTAACAACCTCCTCCAACCCAAAAATTTCATAAAAATCCGGCTTAAGAAATTATAAGCAAATTTTCCTATCACCAATCCCATCCATATCGGACTTTCCGATTTGACAAATAGGTTTTCTTTTTTTATTATCCGTACAATTCTTTATAAATTATTTATAATATCGGAAAGGAGAACCATATTCGAGATGACAAAAAAATTTCTTGCAACCCGTTGGGGGATCATTACTGTCGGAGCTGTTATCGGTATTTTAGCCCCTTTATTACAAAAACTTGGCAATCCAGGGAATATGGGTATCTGTGTGGCCTGTTTTGAAAGAGATATTGCCGGTGCTATAGGACTTCATCGTGCTGCTGTAGTGCAGTATATGAGGCCGGAAATTATCGGCTTTGTGCTGGGTTCATTAGTAGCAGCATACATCTTTAAGGAATTCAGACCCAGATCAGGCTCAGCGCCTATAGTTAGATTTATACTTGGAATATTTGCAATGATCGGAGCTCTCGTATTTCTGGGATGTCCCTGGCGCGCCTTGCTTCGACTGGCCGGGGGAGATGGGAATGCCATCATCGGTTTGCTTGGTCTTGCCTGTGGTGTCTGGATAGGCACACTATTTCTTAAAAATGGATATAACCTTGGCCGTACGCATACAACCCATACTTCGACAGGATGGATAATGCCCTTGATAATGCTGGGTTTTCTGGTGTTGATGTTGATTTTCCCGCAGATCGATGGTGAAAATAAAAGTGGAATTTTGTTTTACAGCACTAAAGGCCCCGGGGCCATGCACGCTCCTTTATTTATTTCCATAGTCGTTGGAATTGTTATAGGATTTGGAGCCCAAAGGAGCCGTTTTTGCACTATGGGAGCTCTGCGCGACCTGATTTTGTTTCGGCAAATTCATCTCCTGTCAGGTGTAATAGCTCTAGTTATAAGTGCATTTGTGGTCAACCTTATTCTTGGCCAGTTTAACCCGGGTTTTGCGGGACAACCTGTTGCGCACAACATGAGCATTTGGAACTTTGCCGGAATGACTCTGGCGGGTCTTGCATTTGCTCTTGCCGGCGGATGTCCGGGACGCCAACTGTTTCTGGCAGGCGAAGGCGATGGTGATGCAACTATTTTTGTCCTTGGAATGATTATCGGAGCAGCCTTTGCGCACAATTTCGGCCTTGCAAGTTCTCCAAAAGGAGTTGGACCACACGGCATTGCCGCAGTAGTTATAGGAATCCTTGTCTGCTTATTTATTGGTTTTACTATGAGGAATAAAACAACATAGGAGGTAAACAATGAGCATAATTGTCGATGCCGGAGGACTTTCCTGCCCCCAACCGGTTCTTTTGACTCTTAATAAAATAAATGAACTCCAAAAAGGAGAGATACAAGTATTAGTGGACACTGACACTTCTAAAGAAAATGTAAGCAGGGCAGCGGAAAGCCAGGGCTGGAAAGTTACCGATATTAAAAGCGCTGGAACGGGATATCAGATTTCCCTAAAGAAGGACCCAAGTTGAGCGATTAAGGAGTAAAGAGTGTCTATTCTCAATTTTTTAAAACTGAAAAAAGAAAAAAGATCTCCTGAGTCCGGTCAGGACAGGGGTATACTGGTCTTTGAAAATACCAGTGAGGTAATCCGTACTGAAAGTTTGCTTAAAACATTGGGATGGAAGATACGGGTTATGGGGCCGCCTCCTGAGATTAGAAGCGGCTGCGATCTCGTTATAGAGTTTCCTCTTATAGAAAAGCTGAAAATTCTTAGAACGCTGAATGAAGCAAAAATTCAGCCTAAAGAGATAGTCCCTGTCATAAACCCTCTGTTGCAACCGGTTGATCTCTTTCAAATAAAGGATTTTGGTCAATATCTCATGGTCCGGGCAGCCAATATGAAATTGACCGTTGAAAAAGATACAAGAACTATCGTAAATGTATCTGGTGGCGGCTGCCCTGATGTACCTTATCTGGCAAAGGAAATGGTAGGCAAAACCCTGTCAGAATCACCAAGCCCAAGGGATATCGGTCATACACTCTGTGGATATGCACTACAATTAGCCTTTGAGGAAACAATACGCAAATGCTGTCTATAGTGGGGACTATTCCTGATAAAGACTTGCCTCTAATAGCAGGAAGTGTTTCCATGAAAGGCGATGAGATCTGCCTTAATGAATGGCGTATCCCTGTAAACCGCGGGACACCGGCTCTGCTGGCTGCGGCTATAATGACCGGGAATATGCTTGACCAGCCGGCCCCATTCGTGTATCTGGCAGGAGATATCGGTCTTGGAAATGGAAGCCGGCAACTTTATGAATACCTGACCAGACATGTAGGCCAATCAGATGCTCATGCTATTACATTTCACTATCTTCAGCCCGATATTGACTGGCACAACAAAGTTATGTTGGCAATAGATGAAATGCCAAAGCATCCATTGCTTATTGCAGATGCAGGATATATGTATACGGCTAAGATGAGCGGGCAGTCCCAAGCATATGATCTTTTTACTCCGGATATTGG
>JAHIKR010000277.1 GCA_018897415.1 Pseudomonadota bacterium | reverse complement strand
TTACGGAACAGACTACCATTCTCATTTAGGTACTAAAAGAGGTGGTATGGCTGTAAAAAATTCTAAAGGATATGAAAGGGCTATTCATAATATTGAAAATGATTATTTCAGATCCAAATTTGAAGCCGATCTTCCTAATTTGCACGGCAATAAGGGCATAGGAATTATTAGTGACTATGATGCTCAGCCATTGATAGTAGGTTCTCATTTAGGGCCATTTGGAATAGTTACAGTGGGTAAAATAAATAATATTGAGGAACTTGCAAAAAGAGCATTTGAGAAAAAAATGCATTTTTCAGAGATGAGTGGAGGAAAAACAAATCCAACAGAACTGGTCGCAATGTTAATCAGCGAGAAAGGATCTTTTGAGGATGGAATACAAAATGCACAGGAGTCAATTAAAGGTTCTTGTTCAATGCTTTTACTCACAGAAGACGGTATTTATGCCGCAAGAGACAGATTAGGAAGAACTCCTGTTATAATTGGCAAGAAAGAAGGAGCTTATGCAGCATCTTCAGAAACATGCGCTTTGCCTAATCTTGGCTTTGAAGTTGATAAATATCTTGGCCCTGGCGAGATTGTTTTTATGACAGCAGATGGCTATGAGCAGCGAAAGAAGCCGGGCGATAAAATGCAGATCTGTGCTTTTCTCTGGGTTTATTATGGTTATCCTGCATCATGCTATGAAGACATTAATGTTGAATCTGTTAGGTACAGATGTGGTCATGCCCTTGCTAAGAATGATGATGTTGAGATTGATTTTGTTACAGGAATTCCGGATTCAGGAATAGGGCACGGAATAGGGTATGCTAATGAAAAGAAGATTCCTTATATGAGACCTTTTGTTAAATATACGCCCACCTGGCCGAGGAGTTTTATGCCACAGAGTCAAAGTATAAGAGATCTTGTTGCAAAGATGAAGTTGATTCCAGTCAAAACTTTAATAGACGGTAAAAAGATACTCTTTTGTGATGACTCAATTGTGAGGGGCACACAGTTAAAGGATAACGTCCAAATATTATATGACTGTGGAGCCTTGGAAGTCCACATGCGGATTGCATGCCCTACCTTAATTTATCCATGTGAGTTCCTGAATTTTTCAACCTCACGATCCACATTGGATCTTGCAGGAAGAAAAGCTATAGTGAAGCTTGAAAACAGAGAAGATATATTAATAGGTGAATATGCAAGTGCAGGAACAGAAAAAAATTGCGAAATGACTGAAAAAATACGGCAGCAGTTAAAACTTACCTCTTTAAAATATCAAAAAATGGAAGATCTCATAGAGGCAATTGGTCTCCCAAAAGATAAATTATGTACTCATTGCTGGGATGGGACCAGTTATTTTTGACGGCTTACCTACAATTTCGGATTGCATATGAGAACCCACGTTAAGAGAGTTAAACCGCTTTGGATTGCAGTTATATTTTTCGGTTTGCTCTTTATGCTTCTATTATTCTTCCGCCTTGGTTTTTTTCACAAAGATACCTCTTTTGTACTCCTGGGAAATAAGCTAATATCTGAGAAAGAATCCTGGATGAATATCCTGCAAAAAGATAAAAAGATAGGATATTCCCTTCGTCGCTTTGCTCCAGAAGAAAACGGGTTTAGTATATTTGAATCAACTTACATGAGGATCAATATAATGGGAATGGTGCAGGATATTTATATTCATACAAATGGAATACTGAATTCCGACTTTTCCTTAGCATCATTTCAGTTCAATCTCAGGTCCAGCATGTTTAATTTCAAAGCAAATGGAAAGGTAGAAGGGAATAAGCTTGCTATTACTGCTGGTGAACAGAAATACGAAATTTTATTAGAAGATAATCTTTATCTGATATCCGGGATACTGGATGCAGCATGGGCATCTGGCCTTGAACAGAATCTGACCAAAACTTTTTTTGTGTTTGACCCAGCCTCAATGGGTTTGCGGCCTGTTAGAATCACCATGCATGGAAGTGAGTCCATGGAAGTTATGGGCTATAAGCAAAATGCAGATAAGCTTACAATTGATTTTATGGGGTCCTCAATGACAGCATGGATTGGAGAGGATGGATGTGTTGTTGCAGAAGAGGGATTTATGGGCATTAAGCTTGTAAGAGTTAGTAAAGATGAGGCTCTAAAAGATCTTGATATACCCATTGATCAGGATATAGCTGAAATTTTTTCAGTTGTATCTAATGTTTCTATAAAACAACGAGATAAAATTAATTTGCTGAAATTGAGAATATCAGGCATAAACGACAGCCTCTCTTTAAGCGGTGGAAGACAAAGCCTGGTGGATGGAATATTGACTATCAATAAAGAAAAAATTCCTAAAATAATTGGAATCTATGAGGACAGCAAGGAAATATATTTTAGACCTACTCCCTTTGTCCAGTCCGACCATCCAGAAATAAAAAGCAAAGTCAACGAAATAGTTTTACCAAACGACCCGCCTCTTACAAAAGCCCAGAAAATTATGCACTGGATTTATGAAAATATACAGAAAAGACCTGTTCTTTCAGTTCCAAATGCTCTGGAAACTCTGAGAAATAGAATGGGTGACTGCAATGAACATTCCGTTCTTATGGCCGCTATGGCCCGTGCCGCAGGTATTCCAGCTCAGATAGAGACTGGCTTGGTCTATATGAAAGACCGCTTTTACTATCATGCATGGAATGTTATTTATCTTGGTGACTGGGTTACAGTTGATGCTCTCATGGGACAGATGCCCGCAGATGTGACCCATATCCGCTTTATACGAGGCGAACCTGACAGGCAAATTGATTTAATAAAGGTTATAGGGAAGGTTGAGATAAAGATTCTGGAGCAGTCTTGACGGCTTCGTAAAAAGTCCATTTTCTGCGTTGCGCTGCATCCCCTGCCCTGTTAAATTTTTGCTATGCAAAACGGCGAAGCCGATTTAACAGGGTAAATCTTTGCGACGTAGCTATAAGTACGTCTCTTTCCTCAGGATTTGCGTGCCTTGAAACTGAAGCTTTTTACTTTGCCGTCTTTTGACTTTTTACATATCCATCTGCGAAAGAGCTTCAGGTGTGATACATTAAAATCCAGGAAACTGTTTGAACGCATTAGATATCATTAAGAAAGAACCTGACAGGATTATGTATTTTTCTATAATATTTTGCTTAACTGCAAAAATATCTTTAAATCTGCGGCGAGTTCTTCCTTTATGATATGTTATGCGAGAGTTTTTCATGGTTTTAATGTATTATACCTGAAGCGGATATATACCAATTATAAGTTGTTCATGAGGAATTCGGGTTAATGATAGATCTGATAAATCTTTCTAAACATTTCGGAAATATCAAAGCTGTCGATAGATTAAATCTTTCTGTATCTTCCGGAGAGCTTTTTGGGTTTATTGGTCCCAATGGCGCTGGCAAGACCACTACCATACAGATGATAGGCGGATTGCTGGCGCCTTCTGAAGGTTCCGTGATGATCGACGGAATAGATATGGCAAAAGAGCCAGAGAAAGCAAAAAGGAAAATAGGCTTAATTCCGGATCGACCTTTTCTTTATGAGAAACTGACTGGTATTGAGTTTTTAAAGTTTACGGCAGATCTTTATGAAATAGGTGAAGAAGTATTTTTAGAAAACACAGAAAAACTTCTAAACATGTTTTCTCTTATTGATCGTGCTCATGAATTAATAGAATCCTATTCACATGGCATGAAACAACGCCTTATAATGTCCGCTGCTTTGCTGCACAACCCTCCATTGATTGTTGTTGATGAACCCATGGTTGGGCTAGATCCGAAGGGTATCAAGATGGTGAAAAATTTATTTCGCAGTCTTGTCAAAAAAGGAACTACGATTTTCATGTCTACACATACACTGAGGTTAGCGGAAGATGTTTGTGATCGCATAGGTATCATAAATAATGGGAAGCTGATTGCAACAGGGACAATAAATGAATTGAAACATACGGCGCAAATAGGGGAAGCAGATTTGGAAAGAGTTTTTTTCCAGTTGACCGAGGAAGAAATTCCTTTATGAAACAGGCAATCATCCTATTAAATCCTCGCTTGTTATCTTTTAAAAATAAAGGATTCGCAAAAGACAGGAGTATAAGGTTAATTATATTTGCAGGCATAGGTCTTAGCTTCTGGGCGGGCATTTTTGCCATATGTTATCGAGTCCTTATGTATTTCCAAAGAGTGGAGGACCTTGGCAATATACTTGCTTACAAGCTTCTTTCCATGGTTTTGCTTATCTTTTTTTCTCTTTTGATTTTCAGCTCTATTCTTACATCTTTGTCAAATCTATATATGAGCAAAGATCTTACTCTTGTCCATTCTTTGCCTGTATCCAGCGAAAAAATATTTCTTGCAAAGTGCATTGAAAGTACTATCGATAGTTCATGGATGGTCGTAGTCTATACTATTCCGGTTTTTATTTCTTATGGGATAGTCTTTAAGGCCGGTCCCTTTTTTTATATGGATATAGTTCTATCTCTTTTCCCATTATGCATTATTGCGTCGGCTTTAAGCTCTATTATGGTTTTGGTAGTCGTTATTATTCTTCCGGCAAGCCGTATTAGAAGTATTTTTGTGTTTCTGGGTCTTGCTTTGCTTATAATTCTATATATGACTTTCCGCCTTTTAAGACCGGAAAGACTTGTGAATCCTGAAGACTTTGCGTCGCTTCTTAGCTATATGGACAATTTAAGTGCCCCATCATCTTCTCTACTTCCAAGCACCTGGGCTTTTGACAGCCTCAAAGCCGCCCTTACAGGAGATGTAAGTTATGCGCTGTTTAATGTGACTTTATCGATAAGCTGCGCTGTCTTTCTTATATTTTTAAGCATTCTGATAGCCAAGGCCATTTATTTTAAGGGATTTTCCAAATCACAAGCATCAATAGTGCGGCTTTTTCAGCATAAAAGAGAGCGGCTTGACAAATTGTTTTCTTTTTTGTCCGGTCCAACGAAATCTTTTGTGGTAAAAGAGATAAAGACTTTTTTAAGGGACCAGACACAGTGGTCTCAGATTTTTCTCATAGGAGCGCTCATTGTAATTTACACTTATAATTTTTCCGTGCTTCCCATTGAACAATCACCCATAAAAACCGTTTATCTTCAAAACCTGCTTTCGTTTCTCAATGTTGCCCTTGCTGCCTTTGTCCTTATATCGGTTACGGCGCGTTTTGCCTTTCCTTCAATAAGTATTGAGGGAAGCTCTTTTTGGATCGTTCGGTCAGCTCCCATCCCCATCAGGACTTTTTTGTGGATTAAGTTTTTTATATATCTTTTTCCTTTGTTAATTCTTTCCGAAATACTGATAGTTGTGACTAATTTGTTTTTAAATGTTACTCCTTTTATGATGTATCTTTCTATAATAACCATTTTATTCATGACACCTGGCGTGGTTTCACTTGGAATAGGCTTGGGAGCCGCTTATCCGGATTTTAACTCCGAGAACCCGGCACATATTGTAACAGGTTTCGGCGGACTTGTTTTCATGATCATTTCTGCCGCTTATATCGGAGCGGTTATAGTACTTGAGGCAGGTCCTGTTTACACGATTTTTATGTCAGGTATAAGGGGTGAGAGCCTTTCTTATTTTCAGTTGTTATGGATAATTGGATCTTTTTTTACAGCTTTTGTGATAAGTGTTCTGGCGATTATTTTGCCAATAAGATTTGGAGAAAAGAGACTTATTGCTCATTCTTCCACTGGGAATAGCTGATCTAAACTTATTGGTTGTTGAATTGCTTAGTGTATATTAATTGCTTGCATGAAGTTAAAACATTTTGTACTTATTTAAGGGGTATTTCAGATGATGATAATGGGACATCGCGGCGCTGCGGCTCTTGAGCCAGAGAATACTCTGTTGTCTATCAGAAAGGCAATGGAGATTGGTGTAGATGCTGTAGAAATTGACGTGCACCTGAGCAAGGACAAAGAACTAGTCGTAATACATGATTCGACCCTTGACCGGACAACCAATGGGACCGGGCCGGTTAGTAATTATACTTTATCTGAGCTAAAAAAATATGATGCCGGCAAGGGCGAGGCCATTCCAAGCCTTCAGCAAGTTATGGAGTTAACTGACAAAAAAGTTAGACTTGTAATTGAGTTGAAAGAAAAAGACACAGAAAGAATAGTTGTTGAACAGATAAAAAAGAACAGGCTTGAAGACAATGTTTATGTTATTTCTTTCTGGCACGGGCTTGTAAAAAATGTTAAAGAAATAGATAGCGGTATTAAAACAGGCGTACTTCTTGTTGGATGTCCTGTAGATACGAGTATTGCGGACCAGGTATCGGCTGATGCACTGGTTATGAAATATACCTTTGTTGACGCAAGGTTTGTTGAATTATCTCATAAGAATGGTTTAAAGGTTTTTATATGGAATATTGATGATCCGAATCTTGTCAAGCCTTTTGCTGATATGGGGGTTGATGGCATTGGAAGTAATAATCCCGGCATGCTGGTGGAGTACTTCAGGCGACCCGGGATATAGTCAATATGATAATAAAAAAGAGAATTCTCATAATATGAGACTTCACATTATAATAGTTATTTTTACGTTGCTTGCCAGTTTCTCATGGGTTGTACTTTCCTATGATCGTTATGCTAAGCTTAAGGGGTGGCCTGTCAGCAGGTGGTATGAAGAAAATACTTCTCTGATAAAAATTGCCAGCTTTATTTCATTACCAGGTTCCGCACTTGCATCTGCCTACCTGATTCAGTGGTGGAGCGCATTTCTAGTAATTATTGTTGGTTTCTGCATAGCTCAGTTAATGACAAGTTTATTTAAGAAGAATGTGCAGTACATAGCATTAGTGGGTGTTCCGATCTTTCTTTTTATAGGCGTATTAATTTTACACAATGTTTAGGGTTCGGAAGAAATATCAAAAAATTTATGAGGCGAGAAAACAGCTGGAATTGCCGGAGCGGGCAACAATTTGGCGAGGATCCTTTGTGGGGAAAAGGGTAGTAAAGCTATGAGAAGAAACATTGAACATGTTGGTTGGGGAAAGCTAACCTATGAAATAAGGGCAATTGTTGCTGTTGCCCAGGAACTTATGAATATGGGGGTTGATATTACCTGGGAAAACATTGGGGATCCTATAGAGAAGGGGGAAAAAATACCTCAGTGGATCAAGGATATCATAATAAAGCTGGTATCAGATGATACAACTTATGGCTATGTAGCTACTCAGGGAGTTTTAGAGACTCGTGAGTTCATTGCAGAGCGTGTGAATAAGCGTGGCAGTTATCAGGTAACAGCAAATGATATTATTTTCTTCAATGGACTTGGTGATGCTGTTGCTAAAATATTTGGTTTTCTCAGAAGAGAAGCGAGAGTAATCGGTCCTTCACCTGCTTATTCTACCCATTCGTCAGCCGAAGCGGCCCATTCAGGCTATGAACACCTGACTTATAATCTGGATCCCGAAAACGATTGGATGCCGGATATCGAGGATCTTGAAAATAAGGTTAAATATAACGATTCAATTGCAGGCATCCTTTATATTAATCCGGATAATCCAACGGGTGCGGTTTATCCTCGCTCTGTTCTTGAAAAAATTGTGGATATAGCGAAAAGATATCAGATATTTATTGTATCTGATGAAATATATGCAAACATTGTTTATAATGGATGTAAAATGGTGCACCTGAGCGAGGTGATAAGGGATGTTCCGGGAATGGCATTGCATGGAATATCCAAAGAGTACCCATGGCCTGGAAGCAGATGCGGCTGGATAGAAGTTTTTAATCAAGATAGAAATTATGACTTCCACAGATATATTAAAAGCCTTATAAATGCAAAAATGCTTGAGGTCTGTTCAACCAGTCTGCCGCAATATTCAATACCTCTAATTATGGGTGACCCAAGATATGCGGAACATCTGGATAAGCGGAAAAAAACATTTGAGTACCGCGCTCAGGAAGCCTGGGAAATATTTTCCAAAGTTGATGGCATACACGTAGTAAAGCCTAAAGGCGCATTCTATATGTCTGTATTATTTAAAGATGATATCTTAAACGAAAATCAGACACTACCCATAGAAAATTCTATGGCAAAGGAGTATGTGGAAGCGAAAGTTAAAAATGTCGAGATAGACAAGCGTTTTGTCTATTATCTGCTCGGTTCTAAGGGAATATGTGTTGTGCCTTTAACGGGTTTCTGCTGTACAAGAAAGGGTTTTCGCATTACTCTTCTGGAAACGGATGATGAAAAGCGTAAATGGACATGGAAAACCATTACTGACAGTATAAGGACATATTTGAGTTCAGCATAATGGCTGTTTCAAACAACTCAATTTAGGTTCAATCCACTGCTATTTTTTCATTGCACAGCTTAACCTGAATATTTTTCAAATTATCATACAACGTTTTGTATTTAGGCAAGATTTTTATTTTTTCACAGTCAGGAGGTATTATTAATAAACATGAAATTTTCACAGGCCAAGCAGGGGCGGACTTTTGTTATACGTCTTGAGGACGGAGATATTCTTCATGAAGAAATTGAGAGGTTTGCCCGTGAGCAGTCCATCAAAGCTGCTGCTTTAATAGCAGTTGGAGGCGCTGATATAGGAAGTAAGCTTATTGTCGGACCGGAAGAGGGAAGATCTAAACCTGTTTCTCCAATGCAGCATATCCTTGAAAATGTCTATGAAATAGCGGGAACCGGAACGCTTTTTCCTGATGAAAAGGGTAATCCCGTGCTTCATATGCACATAGCATGTGGTAGAAAGGCATTAACCGTGACC
>JAHIKR010000276.1 GCA_018897415.1 Pseudomonadota bacterium | reverse complement strand
TTGTTTTCCATGGATACCTCCTGAGTTAATAGGTGTCCATGAGCATGAACGTGATTGCTATTCGATTGTCAAAGAACTATTAAATAAAAATCTACGATGTCGTGGCACATCTTGCAGTCCACGATGTCGTGGCACTTACCAGCTAAGAGCTAAGAGCTAAGAGTTACAAAGGAGCGAATTGATGCTATTCCCAGAATACAGGCCAAGACGCTTGAGGCAAAATGAAGCTTTCCGGCGGATGATACGAGAAACCACACTTTCTGTAGATGATTTTATTCTTCCCCTTTTCGCAATAGGTGGCAAGGAAGTTAAAAATCCTATAGAGTCTATGATCGGCCACTATCAATTATCCGTAGACAATCTTGTTGAAACAGCCAGAGAAGCGTTTAATCTGGGCATACCTGCTGTTATGCTTTTTGGAATACCTGATAAGAAAGATCCTCTTGCAACCAGTGCTTATGCAAATGATGGTATCGTTCAAAAAGCAACAAGAGTTCTGAAAAAAAAGATACCGGATCTCATTGTAATAACTGACGTATGTCTATGCCAGTATATGGATCATGGCCACTGTGGAATTGTTGAAGGCCACACCATAAACAACGATGCAACTCTTGATCTTCTTGCCAGGACAGCATTGTCACACGCAAAGGCAGGAGCAGACATGGTAGCTCCATCAGACATGATGGACGGCCGCGTCGCTGAAATCCGCAATGCTCTTGATGAAAACGGTTTCAGCAATATTCCTATTATGTCATATGCGGCCAAGTACTGCTCTTCTTATTATGGGCCGTTCCGCAGTGCAGCGCACTCTTCTCCAAAATTTGGAGATAGAAGAACATACCAGATGGACCCTGCCAATTCACTTGAAGCGCTTAGGGAAGTCGCACTGGATATCGAAGAAGGCGCTGATATAATCATGGTCAAACCCGCGCTTCCTTATCTTGATATTATATATCGCATACGAACTGAAATAAATCTTCCGGTTGCTGCATATAATGTCAGCGGTGAGTATGCAATGGTCAAGGCTGCTGAAAAAATGGGATGGATAGACGGCAAAAAAGTAATGATGGAAACATTAACATCTATCAAGCGTGCCGGCGCCGACATGATTCTTACATATTTTGCTATTGATGCTGCTAAAGAATTAAGCAGCTAAGACTATTACAAAACAGATTATATGAATAAAAACGACAATCATCCATCTGCACATAAATCTCATCCGCACGGTGAAAACAAAGGATTAACACTTCGACTTGTTGCATGGGAAACTACTCGTAACTGCAATCTTTCATGCATGCACTGCCGTGCCTCAGCCACAAAAGGTCCTTACAGCAACGAACTTAACACAAAGACTTCTCTGCAGCTCCTTGATCAAATAGCAGATGTTGGACAGCCAATAATCATACTTACAGGCGGAGAGCCTTTGCTAAGGTCTGACATTTTTGAAATAGCGCGTTATGGTACAGATAAAGGTCTAAGGATGGTTATGGCTCCAAACGGAACGCTGATAACAGAAGAATATGCCAGAAAAATGGAAGATGCAGGTATAAAAAGAATAAGTATAAGCCTGGATGGCGCTACAAAAGAAAACCATGATAACTTCAGGGGGGTTGACGGTGCTTTTGAAGGTGCACTTCGAGGCATAAGACTGGCAAAAGATGCTGGAATAGAATTTCAAATAAATACAACCATAACAAAAGCAAATCTAGAGCAGATCCCAAAAATCCAGGAATTAGCGGTTAATCTTGGCGCAGTAGCCCACCACATTTTTCTTCTGGTTCCAACTGGCCGTGGGAAATATATTCTGGACCAGGAAATATCAGCAGAAGAATATGAACGCACTCTTAACTGGTTTTATGATCAAAGGGAAAAGACACCTCTGCAATTAAAAGCTACATGTGCTCCACATTATTACAGAATACTCAGGCAAAGGGCAAAAAAAGATGGAAAATCAGTTAGTTTTAAAACACATGGTCTTGATGCTGTGACCAGAGGATGTCTTGGAGGAACAGGATTTTGTTTTATTTCGCACAGAGGTATTGTGCAACCCTGCGGGTTCCTTCAAGTAAACTGCGGTGATGTTACAAAGACATCTTTTGCAAATATCTGGAACAATTCAGAAGTATTTTTGGCCTTACGCGACTTCAGCAAGCTAAAGGGAAAATGTGGAATATGCGAATTCAGAAAGGTCTGCGGCGGCTGCAGAGCAAGAGCTTATGAGGCAACCAGCGACTTTATGGCAGAAGAACCTCTTTGCAGTTATCAGCCGAATTCTTAATATCGGCACCCGAACCGTTTAAACATCCAAATTTGAGGAAGGTCCTATGAAAATAAATTCTTTAATGATTTCTGATCCTATCACTATAACGGAAAAGGCCTCCGTAAGTGAGGCTATTGAGTTGATGAAAATCAACTCAATCCGGCATCTGCCTGTGGTTGCAGAGGAAAACTTGCTTACAGGCCTGGTTACGCTTGCAGATTTGAAACAAGGACTTATCCCCTCAATGGTCGCAGGCGTTACTCTCTCTGACTTGATTATAAAAAATCCCATTACAGTTGATCCTGATGATGACATAGAAATAGCTGCCCAGCTCATTTATAAGCACAAAATTGGCGGAATGCCGGTTGTAAAAAACGGCAAACTCGTCGGTATAATTACCGGGACGGATATCCTGAGAGCCTTTATTGAGATGATGGGAATGCTTACCGCAAGCTCGCGCATTGATGTTGTGATAGGAGAAGAACCCGGGGCATTCAAAAAAGCTCTGCATATTATAAATGATAATGGAGGGGATATAATTAGTGTGGGCATGACAGCCCAGCCCGCAAGCAAAAGAATATATTATTTCCGGCTCTCTGCCTGTAAAACTGATATTATAAAAAAAGCGCTTGAAAAGAAAGGTTTTGAGGTTATAGCCGCAATGGGATAGAAGGCCTAAATAGAAAAAAGTCTTCCTAAATAAATTATCAGCTTCTCTGTTTCTCCTACCTGGTGTATCTCCGAAATTGCCTTTGTGGCAATTGAAAATCCTGATTCATGCTCTGACGAAAACAACTTGGTTTGTAACAAACGCTGCAACGACCGATCCAGTTTTTTTACACTATTTTCATTATATTTAATATGTAACAACCCGCAAAGCTCAAACCTGGAAGTAATAAGAGTCATTCTATTCTGCTTTTCTCTAAGATCGTCTAATACAAAGATGAGTTTGCGGTCGAATTGATCTAAACTTTTAATAAGTTCCGCAAAGAGCGTTCCTTCAGCCATTTAAATAAATCCTTTGCCCTGCAGAACATATTCTGCCAAACGTGAAACACAATCCTGAATATCGAGAAAGCAGAAACGATAAGCCTCATAATTTAACCCATAAGGATCCGCAATCCCTCGA
>JAHIKR010000275.1 GCA_018897415.1 Pseudomonadota bacterium | reverse complement strand
TTTTGCCGAAAGCTGCGCATCCGGTAAGATAAAGGCTTGCAAATATGATTATCAGCAACAAGAATCTTTTTGTTATGCGATGTTTTCTTTTCATAATATTGACAGCTTCACATAAAAACCATTTTTACGCTTTTATCATAATCCGTTTATTATAAGAACCGCAATGAAATAGATCACATGTTAGCTATGAAATTAATTATTTCATAAATTACACTATAAGTATGGCAGAAATCAATAAATTAAACCAAATACAAAATCTTTGTCCACCTTTTTGCCAAATTAATCCGTGCCTTGTATGTTCCGGCAGATGGTACTGAGGTAATCTGCGAAATCTGTGGATTGAAAAATTCAGGCGCCGTGAAATTATCTTGTAAGGGTATAAACTGCCGTTGTTTCTGTCCATTTATCCGGATCTATTCTGTTGAGTCTCTTCACAAGATCACTGATCATTCCTGTTGACAGCGAATCATAGACCTTGAACATTCCCTCATGAAACCCTAACGATAGAATATCTTCCTTATCTTTGGTGGCGATCAGTTTGATCCTTTCTTCCGCGATTTTTCCTTTGTAGCCGGGAAGGAACATGGCTTTCAGGTGGATCTCGCTGTCGGAAGTGGGGAATTCGTAAGCTCTTCCGGCCCTCGTCAGATTCTCCATGTGAATCGAGTTCGGCAGAAGCAGGGTTACCGAACCGTCCGCGGCAACGGAAAAGATATAAATATAGCAGTCGCTGCTCGCCTCGTAAAATATCCTGACTTCCTCACCCTCTTTCAGGTCTGTTTTGGAAAGATACGCCTTAATGGAAAGCCCTTTCCCTTTTTCGGGATACACCGGCTTGATTAATGCTCTGAGTGTTGCCCTGTAAAGGCTTCTTTCTTTCGTATCCCATCCCTCGTGAAGTATCTCAGTCTTTTCAATTTGTCCTCTCACAGCGGCATATATAAGATCTTCCGCCAGTTGACTGTTGGATACGAGAGTGTGGGACTTGATGAAAACTCCCACTGCCTTTTCCAGCGCGTTCTTCTGGGCGTCCCTCCTGGCCCTTTCTTTTACTTCCTTAGGGGTATCAATTTCACCGAGACAAGCTTCTCCCGTTGCCTCCACCCATACGGGCTTTTCAGAGGCAAAAGAACAAACAGGGAGTATAAGTATGCAGAAAATTACTAAAAGTTTTTTCATAACCCACCTCCTGCAGCTACCGGTCGTAAAGTCTCAGGTTCAAAAGCCCCTTCGGAGCAATCAGCCCTGGAGTCTGTTCGTTATTATACGTTTTCCGCGCAATCCTTTCCACCTGCGGTTTAAGGTAATTGTAGAGCGTTCCAAGCTCATACTTGCCCTCCTTTATCCCCTTAAGAAAAAAGTATGTAAAAAGGCCGTGTCCCTTTTCCTCATAAGTCGAGCTTATCTGGTCTCCTGATGAGGCGGACATGACTATCATATTTTTTGAAAGCTTTATATCCTGTTCAATGTTCATTACCAATGGCCTTGCCCCTTTTGCAATGACCGACTTTCCTCCTGCCCCTGAAAAACATGAATCAAGGGCTACAATAATCTCCTTTGCCTGAAGTTTGTTAAGTGATTCATAGAGTTTCTTCAAAGGATAGCCTGTCTGCTCTATGAATGACGGGTCTCCGTCATAAGGCACAAGATAGGCATCTCCTGTCTTCACATTCGGCGTGCCGTGGCCTGAATAATAGATAAAGACCGAGCCGTCTTTTTCAACATTGTTAGGAAGCCACTTTTCAAAGTATTTTTCAAAATCGCTCTTTGCAGCATGTTCATTTGTAAGTGTTACAACATTTTCCTCTGGATAGCCCATTACGTTTGTGAGATATTCTGTCATTGTCTTTGCGTCAGCTACCGCATAATCAGCCTTTGGAAGTTTTTGGCGATATTGCTCAATACCGATGACGATGGCATAAGCGTTTTTGTTAGGCTTTGCTTTTATCGCAGGAAGTTCATCAACATCGGATTTGACGATGGGTAATTCCTTTCCGGGCGGCTTTAAAGCGATAGTTTCGGATACCCCTTTTGTAGAAACAAATGTATGAATCTCACGTGAAGAAGTTATAACTTTAGCGGCCTCTTGCAAAACAGCGACTACTGATTCTGCGGCTACACTTCCAGTCGCTTCCCAAAAATCATTCGCGGACATGGAATATATTTTTTCCATTTTAGGTGAACTTATTATTCCTTCCCATACGAGCATTCCTTTCATATCATAAACAGCAAGTTTAATGGATATTTTTGCAAGAGCTTTTCCTTTGAAAGCACCTGCACTGTCATACCCGAACTGGAATTTTTCAACCTTTGGGATGACGATGACATCAATGCCTTGCGGATACGGCTTGCTTTTCACTAAAATTGCTTTATTAAAAGCAGGAGATAAAATATTAAAAATATTCTTACTGATCATCTGCCCCAAGGGAAAAGTATATGTTCCCTCAAGGGAGTTAGCTGTTTGTCCAGTGAACGTATAATTTTCCATCTGGTCGGTTATAAGAATTGCTACATTCAAGGGTATTTTTTGGATAATGTCAGGCGGGGTTGCAGTAACATCTACCATAGGGACGATGTAATGTCCTGCACATCCCACAGTTAAAAATGGTAATAAAAATATAATAAGTACTCCCAATCTTTTCATAACCCCACCTCCTCTATCAGTTTTTTATATGGTGGGCAAAGCCCACTATATTCATGCTAATCCTCCTTGCAAGATATAATTTTTATCTGTTACTCGCATTTAAGATTGTTATTCCTACAATCTTATCTCCATCCTTTCTGAGCAGTTTATAGAGTGGGCATAACCCACCATTTTCAGCGGCTTCCATTTCGGTGGGCATAGCCCACCCTGCTCGCTTTTCTTCATAAGTTGAGCTTATCTGGTCTCCTGATGATCGTACTGCACACCCTGTCATCGCCATGCCCACAAGCAGGATAAAGAGCACGCCGATTAAAGAAATTAAATTACCCTTCATTTTCATAACCCACCTCCATCAAATACAAAAATAATCTTGTTGCTGGTTTCATTTTTTATTTTCCTCTTTATAATAAATCAACAGCGGAACAAGCTCAAGCTTGCCTTCTGAATATTCCAGCCTGTAGAGTCCTGTTTTCGGGCATCCTTCAATTTTATCAGAAGGTGGTGTCAGGCTTTTTGCAATAGCTGCGACCTCTTTGACAGCTTTTATAACATCTCCAAGCACTGCCGTATTATCAGATTTGTCCTTTACTGAATCCAGACACCAGCCTTCCGCGATATTAAGTTCTACATCGGTTTTTCCGAACCCGGACCGAGGCCTGATCAGAAATGGTTTGCTGTAGTCAGGTAACAAATAGGGCAATTTTTCCGCTTTGCAGACAATTTTACTTTTCACACATTTTCCGTTGGCATCTTGCTCCAGGCATATCGCCTCTTCCTTAATCTCAATAATAACCACTGGACTGTAAACAATATATCCTTTGTCATCCGTGCCTGTGTTGTGTGCATTTTTTGCCCTTTCGGCAGTAATGGGTTTTATATCTATTCCGGCACAGCCGGCAACCATAAGTAAAAAAAGGAATAACAGGGTAATTTTTCTCATAATATGCCTCCTTGCACAAATGTTTTTTATTATTTCCTTAAAGCAAATCTGCCCCTTAAATTATCTAAATTCGGATTGATACTTGGTGATTGCTGGACATTTATTGATTTTGCATCGTCTTCTACATGTGGCTTTATATGTTCATAGATTTCAGAAACAGATTTTTTGCCGTCTTTAAGCGCCTTAAGGAAATAGTATGTAAATATTCCGTGACCTTTTTCCTGAGAAGAAGTGCTTATCTGCGTGCCCTGTGTCGCCGACAGGACCACCATGTTTTGCGGCAGAACAGCGCTCTGTGATGTCATAACCAATGGCCGCGCTCCTTTGGCAAGGACACTTCTGCCGCCTGCCCCGGAAAAGCAGGAGTCCAAAACAACAATGACTTCAGATGCCTGCAACTGTCCAAGCTTTTCATACAACCGTTTCACGGGATATCCTGTAACATCAAGATAATTAGGGTCGCCGTCATAGGGAACGAGAAACGCTTCGCCTGTTACCGGGTTAGGAGAACCGTGGCCGGAATAATAGACAAAAACCTTTCCGCCTTTCTTGAGCTTGTTTGGTAGCCATGCTTCGATGGATTTCATTATCCCTGACAGAGTTGCCTTTTCATCGGTCAGTAATTCAATGTTTCTCTCTTTTACACCCAAAGCCTTGATGTAATCTTTTACCAGTTTGGCATCGTCGTAAGAATAATCAGATTTCGGCAAACTGCTATAGCCTTCAATACCAATGATAATTGCATAATCATTATCACCCATGATTTTTGAAGCTGTGCTGAAAAAAGGTTTGTCTATATCTGATTGAACTGCGGAGGCTGTCTTTATGTCTTTATTTTGAGACTTTTTTGCATCTTCAACTGCGGATTTAACAATGTTTGCAAGGTCTTCTTTGGTTATGTTTTGAGAGACATTAGTTTGTTGGACCATCTGCCTGGGTTTGAACTGGCTAAGCAAAGCTATACCTTTACTGGCTTTGTTGTAAGCCTCTCTGTTTGTTGCTGTATCTAAATATTGTGCATTGTTTGCTGCATGTTCTTTAAGGGCCTCTATCGCCAAATCTAAATCCGCACCATTATTTAATAATATTTTAACGGTCTCCTTGTGTTTTTGCCCGCCCAATGCCGCCATAAATAGCGGGGTCTGGCTCCCATATCCTGCGTCAACGTTATATCCTTTTGCCAAAAGTCCTTCCACGACGTAATTGAAACCGCCGCGAGCAGCATGATATAAGAAACGAGGACATGAACCACCTTTATTGATTTTTTCATAAGCGGCGTTAATTAAAATTCTGAATATTTCATCGTTGTATATATTGGGCGTAAAATCACTGGCAGCCAAGTCTAATGGTGTTAATCCATCCTTTCCTGATTGTTCGCATGGATCAGCCCCTTTATTCAGCAAATCTTTGACAGCATTGATATCACCCTGTGCTACTGCCTTTTCCAAAGGTGTCGATCTCATCGACAAGTATACCCGCATATAATCCTCCTTCGCCGTAGACGTCGCCGTAGACACACAACCAGCAAGGATGGTCAACAAGACGAGAATTAAAATTAATGGAGATAATACAATGAGTTCCCCATCAGAGTTTAGTAACTTTTTCATAACCCACCTCCTGCAGCTACCGGTCGTAAAGTCTCAGGTTCAAAAGCCCCTTCGGAGCAATCAGTCCTGGAGTTTGCTCGTTATTATACGTTTTCCTCGCAATCATTTCCACCTGCGGTTTAAGATAATTGTAGAGTGTTCCAAGCTCAGAATTACCCTCCTTTATACCCTTAAGCAGAAAGTATGTAAAGAGGCCGTGCCCCTTTTCCTCATGCGTTGAGCTTATCTGATTCCCTGCGGAGGCGGTAAGAATTGCTATCCTGTCACTGTGAAACACCTGCTTATCCATGTTCATAACAAGAGGCCGCGCGCCCTTTGCAAGAACACTTCTGCCGCCTGCGCCTGAGAAACAGGAATCAAGGACAACGATAATTTCTTTGGCAGGCAGTTTGTTTAAATTTTGATAAAGCCGCTTTAATGAATACCCTGTCTGGTCTATAAAGGACGGATCGCCGTCATATGGCACCAGATAGGCATCCCCCGTGTTCGGGTTCGGCGCACCGTGACCAGAATAGTAGATAAATACATAACTGTCTTTTTCAACGTTGTTAGGAAGCCACTTTTCAAGGTATTTTGCAAAATCTACATTTGTAGCATGTTCATTTGTTAGTGTTACAATATTCTCTTCTGGATATCCCATCACCTTCATTAAATACGCTGTAACTGTATTTGCGTCAGCTACCGCATAATCAGCCTTCGGAAGTTTTTGGCGATAATTTTCGATGCCGATGACGATTGCATAGGCGTTTTTGTTTGGCTTAACCTTCACTAAAGGCAGTTCGTCAACATCAGATTTGATGGCTGGGGATACTTCTTGAGATGGCCTGAGAACTGGCATTGTTGGCTGGCTGGCGATTTCCTGCTTCTTAACAGTCTTTTCAAGTAGCTTAATGCCCATCTTATTTAGAGCAACTAAAGAGGGATAGCCGGCGAGGATGGCAGCTTCTCGCTCTAAACCCCTTATAGCTGCATCTACATTCGCTCCGTTATCAATTAAGATTTTCATCACATCCCTGTGGCCACCTCTTGCTGCATACCCAAGGGCTGACGAGCCTCTCTGTTCCATCGTATTTACATTCGCGCCCCTTTCAATCAGAAGTTTCACCACATCGGTGTGGCCACGGATTGATGCAGCGAACAAGGCTGTACCGCCATCCCACTCATTCACATTTGTTCCCTTATCCAGGAGATCTTTTACGACATCGATCTGTCCTCTGTAGGCAGCTCTGTGCAAGGCTGGTGCACACCCTGCCATAGCCATGCCCACAAGCATGATAAAGATTACGCTGATTAATAAAACAACACCCCTCTTAAATTCTCCTCTTGCCACGGGAAGACACATAGGGGTAATCTTTTTTAAACCTAACCTTTTCATATCTCCACCTCCCTTATTTCAACCATGTATCCGTTGGCACCAAACCCTCACGAACCCGGTTATTCATACCATAATTCTAAAGGGAATAACAATTTTACCTCACCTTTCCTATCGGGAAGGCCTGCCCGCTTATTGATATCGTGGGATACTGGGCTTTCTTGAATATCTTCTCGGCCAGGACAGGCACTTCAGTGTCCACATAATCCGCAAGTTCTGTCGTCCTCACATAACCTGTATTTCCTTTGTCGGCTTTTCCTTTTAATCCTTCTGCCAGCACGTAAGTAAACAATCCATGACCCTGGTACCCCTCCAAGGCCTCCTGCAGGGAAGTGGATGCCGAAAGAATGGTCGAGCCCACCGCCCGGCTCAGGATTTTCATCGCCGTGTCCTCGCTCATGCCTCTCGTCAGCATCGCCACCTGGATTGCCTCACCCAAAGCCCCCGCATTGCATGTGTCGATGATAATCAGCTTTTTTGTGGCAGGGATATTGCCGATAAGTTCCTTGAATACCGACTGACCAATAGCGTCGGTCTTGAGTCTTTCTGTCCGCGTTGATCCTACATTCGAGGTGATGAGAAAATATTCTCCGTCATCAACTGTGCCATGGCTCGCCACATATAAGACAAAGAGGTCATCAGGATTTAATGACTGCATGGCCTTGAGTTCCTTCATGATGTTTTCCCTTGTCGTCTCTTCTTTGGAAGAAAGATTTTTTACTTCTACTTTGTCAAAAAGAGCTGAAGCGCCCTTCTTAAGTGTGTCGGCAAAGAGAGTTGCATCTGCTATGGCGTAATTAAGTTGGAGCTTGGGATTTTTATACTCGTTGATGCCAATTACAAGAGCATAAAGAGAAGGTCTGCCGATTGATTTAAATGATGCTGTTATTTCATAAATTGCGTCGGTGCTCTGCATGGTATTGTCGGCATTAAAGGCGATAGCCCGTATGGAGTTCAAACCACTGGAAAGTTTTAGTTTATATGTCTTATAGATTTCGTTCTGATTGGCAGTGACAATTTTCACGCCTCTTGTGCTGTCCAGCATAACTGCGGAACCATTGAGATATAGCCTTATATCGCCAATTCCTCCGCCGGCATCGGTAATTTTCAACGTGATCGCGGCATCGCTCTTATCAATGCTTTTGGGTGTATCCACTATTGCTACAACGGGAGGCGGTTTCACATTTGCTACGTTTTTGAGTTCCTTCAAAGACCCGCCGGAAAGTGCGAGATTAACAAGGTCAGGGCGGTAGAAACTTTCCCGCAACTGCTCAACGGTATAATCTTTACCTTTGATTTTAACGCTAAGATACTGGTCGCCTTTAGGAGAGGAATTGTAATAACCATTGGCTGTGGTAATAATCCATTCTCCATCTTCAAAAGCAATCATGGAAGCGACTTCTTCACCCGTAGAAACATCCCATATTCTTGTAGAAGCGTCTCCCGCAGATATTACATACTTGCCATTGGGGAAAAATTTAGCTGAAGCGCCGTACATACCGGTATGTCCAGCAAGAACTTTCCATTCCGTTCCTGATGCTAACTCCCAGATTTTTATATTGCCATCATCGCCCCCTGATAAGACATACTTGCCATCCGGCGAAAAAGCTACGGAGGTTATTCTGGATGCTGTGTGACCAACGAATTTCTTTATCTGAGTTAAATTTTTTGCGTTCCACAATCTGACGCCCCCATCTACCCCACCGGACAGGGCATATTCACCATCTGAAGAAAAAGCAACAGCCTCTATAGATCCCGCCACTGTTTTTATAGGCTTCCCCAACGATGTATTCCATAAAGTCATATTGCCACTGCCGGATAAGACATATTTCCCATCCGGAGAATAGACAACAGACCAAGGAATGCCTTGTAATTTAAAATCTCTGATTTCTCCTCCTGTTGCTACATCAAAGATTTTCATGGTTGGTTTTTTAGTAGAAAACGGATTTAACAAGTCAGAAGGAGGTCCACAAAATATAAAATGTTTCCCGTCTGGAGAAAAATTTATAGAGTAACCTTTACTGCCATCAAATGTCATTATTTCTTGCCTTGTGGCCAAATCCCAAAGTTTTATCCCTTTGCCACCGGAAGCAAAATATTTTCCATCAGGCGAAAAAGCTACCGCTGTTGGATAACTTAAAAAACCTCGCTGAGTGTAAGTTTGAATTTTTTCCCCTAGCAGAATGTCCCAGAGGATAAAACAGTCATAGCCGCTCGATAAAACATACCGTCCATCTGGAGATATCTCTACTTTACTCACAGCCGTAGCTCTTTGCTTAATTTCCCGGGACATATCAGCGTTCTTTACAGTAAGAACAGGCGTGGTGTGCCATGCACAGGAAGAAAGAAAAAGTGCAAAACACACTATCAATATTTTTCGATAAGCAGACATAAACCCTCCTCTATTTGAATCGTGTAGACCGGTTTCTTCAGATACGTCAAGTTGATATTTATTTTCTTTGTTTACCGTCTGGTTCCCGACGATGCCATAATATTTCAACCTCATGGTCTTTCCTTCCACGAATCCTCATCAACTGACTCTTGCCGCTTCCGCAGAATGTTTATAAGACAATATCAAGAAAATGTCATCACAACCATTTCTCGCCGATAATCATCACCCTGAGTCCTTCAAAACGTGGTACAGATGAAATTGAGAATTCTGGGGAGAAAGGCTGATTTTTATTTCTTTTAAAATAAATCTACCAGCCAGTTTTGCAGGTACTGGGTCAATGACATTGAGATAAATATTATGATAATCTTTTTCATAACCATCCCTAATCCTTTTTCGCCCCGATCAGTTGCGGCGTCTGCTCGTTATTGTATTGCTTCCTCGCAATGTGCTCCACCTGGGGTTTCAGGTAGCTGAATAAATCACTAATCGCAATTGATCCATCCGGCTTGACGACATCTTCGTTTTTAATGCCTTTGAGCAGAAAGTAGGTGAACAACCCGTGCGCTTTCTCGTCATAGGTCGAACTTATCTGATTCCCTGCGGAGGCGGTAAGAATAGCTATCCTGTCGCTGTAAAACACCTGCTTATCCATGTTCATAACAAGGGGCCGTGCGCCTTTTGCAAGAACGCTTCTGCCGCCCGCGCCTGAAAAACAGGAATCAAGGACAACGATGATTTCTCTGGCAGGCAGTTTGTCGAGCTTCGCATACAGTCGTTTGAGGGGATATCCCGTCTCTTCAATAAACGAGGGGTCTCCATCGTATGGAACGAGATACGCATCTCCTGTTTTAGGATTCGGGGCTCCGTGACCTGAATAATAAACAAAGACGGTGCTCTCTTTTTCGACATTATTTGAAAGCCATTTTTCAAAGTATTTTTCCATGTCACTCTTTAAGGCTCTGTCATTTATAAGCATTACAATATTTTCTTCAGGATAGCCCATAACCTTTGTGAGATACTCTGCCATAATCCTGGCATCATTGTCTGCAAAATCAGCCTTCGGAAGCTTCTGGCGGTACTTTTCAACTCCGATGACTATTGCATAGGCGTTTTTGTTTGGTTTTGCTTGCATCGCAGGAAGTTCGTCAACGTCGGATTTGATGGCGGGCAAAACCTCTCGAGACGGTTTTGATATCACTGTTACAGGCTTGCGTGCAATTCTTTGTTGTTTGAATTCCTTAAGAAACACAACGGCATCTTTGGCCTGTGTGTTAGTGTTCCCGCGCAGCTCCCAAATGGCTTTATCTATATCAGCGCCTATGTCCAGCAAAAGTTTGACAATATCAGCATGCCTTTCGCTTGCTGCTGAACTGAGGGCTGTCCAACCTCCAGCAGCAGGACGGTTCACTGTATCTACATCAGCACCTCTGTCCAGCAACATCTTCACTATTTCAATGGGTCCATAGTATGAGGCATATGTCAATGCTGTAGCACCGTAGAAACTTTCATTCACGTCAGCACCTTGATCAAGTAGTGCCTTTACACCATTAATATCACCTTTCTCTACTACCCGCATCAAGGGCGAGGGCGTCGCGCATCCTGTTATTAAGAGCAGCAGGCTGAGGATGAAACATAAATGTATTTTCAAAACCGTGTTACTGGACATGAAAATTCTTCCCTCCTGAAAGCTAACTTTCTCTTCCCGGGGAATTCCGGGGACACCCATATATATATATATTGTGAATTAAGTAAGCTGTCCCCAGAATTAGATGCCTTGATAGACATTTTATTTTTTTTGTCACTCTTGATGAACTCGTAAAAAGTCGAAAATACCGTCATTGCGAGTCCGCCAGAGTGCTTTAGCGGATAAATTCAATGTATTCTGGATGCCCCCGTATCAAGTACGGGGCAGGCTTATCAAGTCCGGCATGACGATTTCGAGACTTTTTACGAATTCATCAAATTCAGGGCAGGCTTAATTCCGAGAGCCAGTTATGGGCGATTCGAATTTCAGCGCCATTTGGAAATGTTTTCTCCCTTTTCAGTTCCTTTGTTACCTGAATCATTTTTATTTGTGGAAAAAAATTTTTGAAAATTTCAAGATTCGGATTTAGATTTCCATCTTTCCATTTTACCTCCACCATTAATGAAGGATTATCATCCGTTGTGATACAAAAATCGACCTCTTTCCCATCCTTGTTCCTTAAATAATAAAGTTTTCTTGTTTCTCCGAAACAATCTTC
>JAHIKR010000274.1 GCA_018897415.1 Pseudomonadota bacterium | reverse complement strand
TCGCAGCCGGCCATAAGCTCCGCTTCCTCAACCGCTTTTTTTATAGATTCTACGGTTGATTCAATATTCACCACCACTCCCTTACGAAGCCCGATTGAAGGGTGGGTGCCTATACCGACTATATTGATTTCATCGCCAGATGCTTCACCAACAACAGCGCAGATTTTGGTAGTTCCAATATCAAGGCCCACAACAATTTCTTCCTTTCCCTGCATATTAAACCTCCTTAAGATCCCCGGCAGATGATCCATCACTCACAAGATTTACAACAATACGATCCAGGTGGTTTAGATCGATAGAATTGAAATCCGGAAAACATCTCTTTCTCTTTAGATAGAAAAGCACGTTTTCAAGCCTTTCATACTTGTCTGGATAATCATGATAGCCCAGCTTTATTACTCTTGCTCGATCAAATGCGTACAGGGTAAGACCTGTTTGTCTGTCCACCCGGATTTTTCTTATTCTCCCGTTTGGAAGAATGCTATCAGGCTCCCGGCCAAGACGTAAAACTTCCATTACTGCATTAAAAGCTGTGCTGCGTGACCCGCCAGACACATTTAGGTCTGAAAATTGAAGTCCGCTGACAATTGGCAGAACATCCGGATCCGATGCAGTCCATTCTTTAAATACTTCTCCATTAACGTTTATCAGGAACCTGCGGCCAAGATCTAAAATGGCAAGCGGTTCATGCTCCTTAATTCTAATACTTATTATATCCGGCAGCTCTCTCCTGACCTCAGCCTCAGCTATCCATGAATGAGCCAGCAATGTGTTTCTTATTATTGAAAGATTGACGGAAAGGATATTTATTCCTTTATTTATGTTTGCCTGTTCAAGAATATGCTGTTTTGAAAGTCGATTCCCTCCTCTAACAGCTATTTTATCAGCCCTGAAATAGTCACATTGTGTAATGAAATCGTGACCCAGAATAAAAACAAAGCTCATTACAGTTAAAATAACAATTACAGCCACTATCTCGAAACAGAAAATAAAGCGCTGTAGTATTTTGACACGTCTTTTAATTGAGGTGCCCTTATAATAGTTTTTCTTTATATGCTTATTGCCCAACAATTTTTACCTCTGGCTCCAAATTAATGTTGAACTTTTTTGCCACCGTTTCCTGAACAAGCTCTATAAGGGCCAGTATATCGGCGGCCGATGCTCTGTCCCGGTTAATAATGAAATTGGCATGTTTTAATGAAGTTTCTGCTCCACCTATTGACTTGCCTTTAAGTCCTGCTAAATCAATAAGCTCTCCCGCTGTTTTCCCAGACAAAGGGTTTTTAAAAAAGCATCCTGCGCTGGGCAGGCCCGTTGGCTGTCTTTCTTTTCTTGCTTTTAGAATTTCCTCAGCATCTCTTTTAAGTTTCTGTGGGTCTGAAGGATGCAGGCAAAAGCAGGCCCCTAATATAACGGGCTGGCCTTGATTAACTTCTTTTACTTCATCTTTCAGAGACAGCTTCCTGTAATCAAAATTTAGATTTTCTCTCATGATTATTTTAGTATGCCCGGCAGGCAGCAAAATTTTTATGGAATCAAGTACGCCTTTTATTGATCCATAGACAGTGCCGGCATTCATCATTATGCCTCCGCCCACCGTACCGGGAATACCGATGGCAAAATTCATCCCTTTGAGGCCGTTCTTAATAGCAAAAGAGCAAAGAGCCTGCATCCTTGCTCCAGCTAAAGCAGTAACAATGATGCCATCTCTTCCCATACCTCTTTTAGTAATACTCTTTAGACATTTCGTAAGTACAACTACAATTCCGCGTATGCCTCTGTCTTTTACAAGAAGATTCGTCCCGTCTCCGATAACAATATAAGGGATATCCCTCTGCCGTGACCACTTGATAAGCTCTACAAGTTCTTCAGGTTTTTCAGGCATGACAAATGCGTCGGCAGCGCCTCCCACCCGCAGGGATGTATGACTCGACATAGATTCGTCAAATCTGACGTTTTTTTTAAAGCAGCTTTCAAGCCATATTTTTGAATCAGAATCAAGCATTGCTTATTAGCTCTTAGCTCTTTGCTCTTTGCTCTTTGCTTTCAGCTCTTCCAGTATCTCTTCCCCAATTCTCCATACATTCCCAGCACCTAACGTAAGCAGTATATCTCCCTGCTCTAATATCTCCTTTAAATGTGAAACAGCCTCTTTAAAATCTTCTTTGAAGGCAGCTTCTTTATGACCATGTGTCCTAATTCCCTCACAGAGGCTATAGCTATCTATTCCCTCTATCTTTTCTTCGCCAGCAGGATAAATTGGAAGAACTACAAGCAAATCTGACTGGTAGAATGAGCGAGTAAACTCATTAAAGAGAGCTTTTGTTCTGGTATAGCGGTGAGGCTGAAAAACAACAATTATACGCCTGTCCGGCCAGCTTTCTCTTACAGCTTTAAGAGTAGTTTTGATTTCTGTTGGGTGATGCCCGTAGTCGTCAATAATTGTAATCCCGCCTGCTTCTCCTTTAACTTCAAGCCTTCGCTGAACACCTTCAAGAGTTTCCAGGGCATACTTGATAATATCAAACGGAATATCCAGCTCAATTCCAACAGCAATGCTTGCCAAAGAGTTGTAAACATTATGGGTGCCGGGAAGATTTAAAGTTATGTTTCCAAGCATATCGCCCATATGATAGATATCAAACCTGCTTTTCTGAGTGCTGAACACAATGTCCCTTGCATGAAAGTCAGCCTGGGCGCTCATACCATAGGTAGTAAATCGTTTCTTAATCTTCGGGATAAGATCCTGTATCGGCTCATTGTCAAGGCAGAGCACGGCAAGACCATAGAAAGGTATCCTGTCAATGAAACTTAAGAATGCTTCCTTTATGGAATTTAAGTCTTCATAAAAATCGAGATGCTCTCTGTCTATATTGGTTACTACCGCTATAGTGGGCGACATTTTAAGAAAAGAGCCATCACTTTCATCAGCTTCGGCCACTATAAAGTCACCTCTGCCAAGCAGTGCATTTGAGTCTATGCCTTTAAGTTTGCCGCCGATAACCACTGTAGGATCAAGCCCTCCTTTACTCAGGACCGAAGCAATTATTGAAGTTGTTGATGTTTTCCCATGCGCACCGGCCACAGCCACGCTGTACTTTAACCGCATAAGTTCAGCCAGCATTTCCGCTCTTGGTATTAGAGGAATTGAGGCTTTTCTTGCAGCAACAACCTCTGGATTATCCGCCCCTATTGCAGATGATGTCACGACAACATCAGCTCCGCTAAGCTGCTCGTCGGAATGCCCTTCAAATATTATACCGCCAAGCCTTTTCAAGCGCCTTGTAATGTCTGACGACCTTATATCAGAACCCGATACCTTATAGCCGAGATTAAGAAGGAGCTCAGCAATGCCGCTCATCCCTATTCCGCCGATTCCTACAAAGTGTATGTGATACTTTTTAAGATACATAATCTATAACTACTCAGGTTGTCAGGTTCACGGTTCACAGTTGGTTGCCTTGATCTTTTTATATTTCGCAACTACTCAGCTTGTTAGGTTCATGATTCAGAGTTAGTCGGCTTTTAACCTTGAACCTTGAACCCTGAACCCTGAACCCTTCCCTTCATTAACTTATAACAATCATCAACAATCACATCTGCCGCTTCCGGTCTGCCAAGCTTCTTTGCCATTAAAGCCATATTCCTAAGTGCCTTGTAATTTGATGCATAGTGCTCAATTTTTCTCGCAAGCAACTTTCCATTAAGATCTTTTTGAAGAATTATTTCTGCAGCACCTGCATCAGACATAGTTTTTGCATTTAAAACCTGATGGTCATCTGCCGCAAAAGGGTATGGTATTAGCAGCGCACCTTTACCAATAGCCATTAATTCTGCCACGGTAGTAGCGCCCGCTCTGCATATAACTAAATCAGCATTTCTGTATTGCCGCCCCATATCATTAAAAAATGATTTAACAGTGCCGACAATACCATGTTCTCTGCAAGCGTTCTTTACCTCTTCTTCATCAGCAGCCCCTGTCTGATGTATGAAAAAAAAACTATCTTTCTCTTTTAAGAATTTCAGAGCATCCACTACAGCCATATTAATACTGTGCGCTCCCTGGCTTCCTCCGATTACAAAAATTGTAAAAAGCTTATCTTGAACAGAACCAGAGATATCGGTTTCCTTCATTTCAAAGCAAAGGACTTCGTTCCTCACAGGGTTGCCTGTAACACATACTTTTCTTGGATTGAAATTACCCTTAGTATCTTTAAAAGAAACATAAATGCGGTCAGCCAGATAAGACAGAATACGATTTGTAATACCAGGCAATATATTCTGTTCATGCAAAACAATTTTAATTCCCATAAGCCATGCCCCTAGAGCTACAGGCCCTGCAGAGTAGCCTCCAACCCCAATAACCAGATGCGGCCTGAAGTTTTTTAAAATAAGCATGGACTCAAATAATCCCTTTGGTATTTTTGAAATTGATATGATTTGCCTAACTATCCCCCGGCCTTTTATACCTTCTGCCGTTATGGTTTTAAGTTGAAATTTCTTTTCCTCTAAAACAGACACTTCAAATGGCTTGCCTGTACTTATAAAAATGACTCTATTCTCAGCATTGCGCTTAATAAAAGCCTCGGCAATGGCGATCCCCGGGAACAGATGGCCTCCTGTACCACCACCTGCAAATACAATTCTTTTCCCGTTTCTATTTTCTCCATGCGCTTTACTTTCTATCTCGCCATGTTTTAAGCGCATTAGTAGATGCTCCTATATTCATCAATACTCCTATTGATGCCATATTGATTAAAAGGGAGGTCCCACCGTAACTCAAAAACGGCAGGGCAAGTCCCTTGGTTGGTAAAAGGCCCAGAGCAACGCCCATATTAATGCAAACCTGAAGCCCCATTGCGATTGTCAGGCCAGTAGCCATAAATGATCCGAAAGGCTCTTCTGCATTTATTGCTATGCTTATTCCCCTCCATAGGATCACAAAATAGAGTACCAGAATTACAAGGACACCCAGAAGTCCAAGCTCCTCTCCAATAACCGAAAAAATAAAATCAGTGTGGGGTTCGGGAAGGTAGAAAAGCTTCTGATAGCCTTTTCCTATTCCTGTTCCCCATATGCCCCCGGTACCGAAAGCCATAAAGGAATGTATCATCTGGTATCCTTCATCTGTCGGATATTTCCATGGATCCCAGAAGCTCACAATTCGTTTGAACCTGTAAGGAGCGTTGATCATAAATATGTATAAAGCAGGCAGAAAAATCAGCAAGGGCGTTAAAAGATGTAAAATTCGAACACCTCCTACAAAAAGCATAATCCATGTAATTGCCCCAAAAATAATTACCGAACCAAAATCCGGTTGTAGAAATATCAGTATTGCGAATATGCCGAAAACCATAACGTGAGGCAGGAAACCAACTGAAAAATCTTTAAGTTTATCTAATTTTTTGCTCATGGAATACGCCAGATATAACACAAGAGAAAAACGCGCAAACTCAGACGGCTGGAATGTAAAGGAGCCCAATCGCAACCAGCGTGTTGAGCCTCCAGCAGTAACGCCGAATCCTGAAACTTTAACAGCAATCAGTAAAAAAAATGCAAGAATAAGCAGCGGATATGCCATAGAACAAAAAAACTTTAACGGAATATGCCTGCAAATAACCAGAGCAAGAATGCCTAAGAGTGAAAAAAATGTCTGTTTCTTAAAAAAATAGTAATCAACTCCAAATTCTTTCAGCGCCAGGGCTGAACTTGCGCTGTAAACCATTACAATCCCTATTCCAACCAGAAAAAGGACAGAGAAAAGGAGTTTGATATCGTATCCTGATTGCGGATTATTTTTAGGCAGTTGTTTTGTCATAACAAATAGTTCTATTAAGATTTGCAACAGACCTGCAAAAATCTTCTCCCCTTTGCGCATAGCTGTTATACATGTCAAAGCTGGCGCAGGCAGGCGACAAGAGCACAATATCGCCCGGTTTTGCGGCATTATATGCCTTAAAAACCGCTTCCTCCATTGTAGTCGCAGTCTCAACAGGCTTAATATTTCCTAGTTCAGCCTTAATATCCTCTTTTGCTTCCCCAATAACTATCAGCTCTTTTGTGTGTTTATCTATCAAATCCCTCAGGGCATGAAATTTACTTCCCTTATTTCGCCCGCCCATAATCAGGACTACGGGTCTTTCAAAAGTTTCAAGCGCTCTTGCCACTGAATCAACATTTGTAGCCTTTGAATCATTGAAAAAATCAACGCCATTTAAGGTATCAATATACTCAAGCCTGTGGGAAAGCCCTTTAAATTTCCTCAATGCCGACCATACCCCTTCAAAAGTCCCTCCGGCAGCCAATGCCGCAAGACTTGCTGCAGCAGCATTCTCTATGTTGTGTTTGCCCGGCAGTTTAAAGTCTGCAAGGAGCCGGGACATGTTTTCCTGAGAAATTATGCTTTCATCGCTTATTGTCACGCCTTTTTCTTCTTTTGAACTGAAAAAAACTTTTCTGCTCAGGATATTTCTGCTCAAAGAACGCACAACAGGATCAGAGCCGTTTAACACTGCTGTATCGTCATATTGCTGGTTTTTAAAAATCCGGGACTTGGACTTTGCATAAGCATCTAAGTCAGGATAACGATCCATATGATCTTCGGTAATATTCAGCAAAACCGCCACCTTGGCCCTGAAAGTATCTATGGTATCCAGCTGGAAGCTGCTTACTTCTATAACAACAATTTCAGCCTTTTCCTCTCTGTCGGCATATGCAATCAGAGGGTTGCCTATATTGCCGCCCACGAATACTTTAAGACCCGAATCTTCAAGCATTTTGCCTAAAAGAGTTGTTGTAGTAGTTTTCCCATTAGTACCGGTTACGGCAATAATCGGTTCCGCGATGAATCTTGACGCAAGCTCAATTTCACCCAGTACGGGGATACCCCGTTCTTTAGCTTTTAAAATGGGCTCAATTGTATGCGGGACCCCCGGGCTTATCACTATAATGTCTGTTTTCTCAAAAGTCTCAATTCTATGTTGCCCGAATTCCATTCTTATGCCCGACTCGACGATTAATGGCTGGAATGCTTTGAGCTCCTGTTCTTTCTTCTGATCAGTAACGGTTACTGATGCCCCTCTGTTTTTTAAAAATCGGGCAGTTGCAACGCCTGTAACACCAAGGCCGACTACCAGAATATTTTTATTTTTAAGTTCCATAATTTGAACCGTGAACCGTTACCAACCCTTTATCTTAGTTTCAGTGTACTCATTGAAATAAGAGCAAGTGCAATAGCAATTATCCAGAATCGCACTATCACCTTAGGCTCTGGCCATCCTTTTAATTCAAAATGATGGTGAAGCGGCGCCATTTTGAAAATCCTTCGGCCGTTTGTCATCTTGAAAAAACCTACCTGGAAAATCACAGAAAGTGTTTCTATAACAAAAAGGCCTCCAACTATTACCAGCAGTATTTCCTGCTTTGTAATCACAGCCACTGTGCCTATAGCACCACCCAGGGGAAGAGAACCAACATCACCCATAAAAATTTGAGCCGGGTAAGTGTTGAACCACAAAAAACCCAGACCCGCACCAGCCAGTATTCCACAAAAAATTGCCAGTTCACCGCTTTCAGCGACATGGTTGATCTGGAGATAATCAGCAATTTTGTAGTGACCCGCAACATAAGCAAAAATCATATAAGTGGCAGCAACTATAATCACAGGGCCAATAGCAAGGCCGTCAAGGCCATCTGTTAAGTTGACTGCATTTGACGTTGCAACGATTACAAAGGCTGCAAAAATAATATATCCCCAGCCAATATCCGGCGAAATATTTTTAAAAAACGGGACAGTTACTTGCGTTGAAAAATCAGGGCACATATAAACAAGAGCCCCCGTTAATAATGCGAGCAATATCTGAAAACAAAACTTGCTTTTAACGCTGAGGCCCTTGCTCCTCTTTTTGACCTGCATGAGATAGTCGTCTATAAAGCCGATAGCGCCGAAGCCAATCGTTACCAGAAGAACTATCCACACATAATAGTTTGTCAAATTAGTCCATAAAAGTGTCGAGACAGAGATCGAAAATATAATCAGGATTCCGCCCATAGTGGGTGTTCCGGCTTTATTGAGGTGTGCCTGCGGGCCATCTTCTCTTATATGCTGTCCGATCTGCATCTCGCTGAGCTTTCTGATAACCCACGGCCCGAGGAAAAAACAGATAAAAAAAGCTGTAAGGCTGGCATAGATAGTCCTGAATGTAATGTAGCGGAATACATTAAAAACCGATATTGTCGTATGAAGTGGATATAGCAGATGGTAAAACATAATTTTTTAGATCTTCAACCCCTCAACGATTTTCTCCATGCCCATTTCCCTTGAGCCCTTTACAAGAACCCAGTCTTCCGGCAGAAGTGATTTCTTTAAATCTTCAAGAATCTCTTCTCTTGATCCAATAAATATATTCATCGAATTTTTATCTTCTTTGCCGACACCGTCTGCAACAGCCTCTGCGAATTCACCTGTAACGTAAAGCTTTGCGATATTTGATCTGGCTGACAGAGAGCCTATCTTTCTGTGCATAGCTTCTGCGTGTTCTCCCAGCTCAAGCATATCGCCGGCGACAAGAATGCCCCTGCTGCTGCCTTTTAATGAACTGAGAGTCCTGATTGCAGCTTCCATTGAATTGGGATTTGCATTGTATGTGTCGTCAATTATGTGCACTCCCCTGACATCAACGATATTTATCCTGCCCTTAACCGGCTGAAAATATTCTAAGCCGGCTTTTATCACCTCTGAAGACAAACCAATAATATATCCAACGGACGCAGCAGCAAGAGCATTTGATACCATGAATCTGCCAAACACCCTTAGTTCTATTGGAATTCTTTCTTCCGGCAACGCCAAAGTAAAAGAAATTCCGGTTGCCGTTTCATTGACATCCAGCGCTCTAATACGGGCATCCTCTGATAAACCAAAATAAAACACTTCCCTTGAAGTTTTTGTTGATAAATATAAAACTCTTGAATCATCTGCATTAAGAACGGCTGTTCCCTCTGGTTTTATTCTTTCCAGAAGCTCTCCTTTGGCATTCATTACCCCTTCAATTGAGCCCAATCCCTCAAGGTGCGCAAAGCCTATGTTTGTAATTACGCCAATATCAGGAGCACAAATTTCACCCAGCCTGTCTATCTCTCCGGGTCTGTTCATCCCAAGTTCAAGCACAGCCCACTGGTGGCTGTTTTTAAGATCAAGGAGCGTTAGCGGAAGCCCTATTTCATTGTTAAAATTTCCCTTGGTCGATAAAGTTTTATAACGCATTGAAACGACGGAAGCAGTCATTTCCTTGGTTGTGGTTTTGCCATTTGAACCAGTTATCGCTACAACTAAAACATCGGTCCGCCTGCGGTTAAAAGAAGCAAGATCCCCCAGAGCCTTTGTTGTATCGTTCACCACCACACAAACAATGCCCTTATCCTGCCAATCTGTACTGACAAGATTACAAGTTTGATTTTTACTTATAATAAAACCTCTCACACCGCCGCTTAACACATCGGATACAAAACTGTGACCGTCATGAACATTTCCCTTGATTGCAACGAAAAGTTCATTTGCAGATATTATGCGTGAGTCAATGGATACTCCCTCAAAAGCATGTTTGATATCCCCGCACAAAAGGTCTCCCTTTGTTGCTTCAATTACTTCAGAAGTTGTCCAGGGTATTTTTTGTTCGTTTTCCATTTTAAAATAATTTAAATAGCGAAGCGATATCATTATTCGACGTTCGATGTTCGACGTTCGATGTTCGACGTTCGATGTTCGACGTTCATCTTTTAATTTGTTCTTTAAGAGCTTTTCTCGCCTCATCTCTGTCATCAAAAGGAAAAGTTTCACCCTTGATTAATTGATATGTTTCATGCCCCTTGCCGGCTATAAGTATGATATCTCCCTGACTGGCTGATGTGATGCCCAGCTTTATGGCTTCCCTGCGATCAGGCTCAATAACATAACCTTTCTCCGGAATACCGTTTGCCAGCTCCGACAGAGCATATTTTTTTGAAGATGTTTGTTTTATTCCCTCTATTATCTGGCTTATTATTCCTATGGGATCTTCTGTGCGCGGATTATCCGATGTTATTATAGCAAAATCGCAAAACCTTCCCGCTATTTCGCCCATCTGGGGCCTTTTGCCCCTATCTCTGTCGCCACCGCAGCCGAATACACAGATAATTCTGCCAACTTTATTATCTTTAATTGACTTTAAAGAAGACAGAACATGTTCCAGAGCATCCGGAGTATGAGCATAATCAACAAACACAAACTTGCCCGTTTTATTTGGTATAAATTCAAGCCTGCCCGGTATCCAGCCAGTCTTTTCTATACCTGCCTTTATGCTAGCCGGAGAAAGCCCAAGAGCAATCCCCACACCCGTTGCGCTGAGTATATTCTCAAGATTATGCTCCCCTGCAAGAGGCGATCTGAAATCAAATGTCCCCAGTTTCGTTAAAACTCTCCCCGTAATACCTGTAAGGCTGTATTTAATATTATCCGGCCATATCATTTTATCTGCCGCACTGCCGGTGGAAATCACGGACATACTATCAGGTGCTTCTGAAAGCAAATCATAAAGCTCTTTTCCTCTCTTATCATCGCAATTTACTACAGATAGTGTACGGCCCTTCTTAGGCCCTGTTTTTAAATGCTCTGTAAAAAGCCTCTTTTTGCAAAACCAGTAGGAATCCATATCACCGTGATAATCAAGGTGTTCCCGGCTCAGATTGGTAAACACGCCGATATCTATCCGGCAGCAGTCAATCCTGTGAAGGTCAATTGCATGAGACGACACTTCCAGAACAACGTGGGTAATCCCGTTCTCATGCATTTCCGCCAATATCCTCTGCAGATCCAGAGATTCCGGCGTTGTCATTGGGTTCGGAAAAACTCTACCTGAATAACGGTAATTAATAGTCCCTATTACACCAACCTTTAAACCCGCTTCAGCAAGGATGCTTTCAATTATATAAGCGGTTGTTGTTTTACCGTTTGTTCCGGTTATCCCTATAATAAACAACTTCTCTGAAGCATTCCCGTAAAAATTTGCAGAAATTGCGGCAAGAGCTCTTCTGGTATTGTCAACCTCTATAATTACAGATTCTTTGTTAACCGGTTTCTGAGTTATAATTGCCGATGCGCCTCTTGCCAGAGTTTCATCAATAAAGTCATGCCCATCCGCCTTAAAACCCTTTACGGCAACAAAAAGCCCATTAGGCTTAACTTCCTGTGCTCGATAATGGATTGAGCCTATTTCATAATCCGGCAAACATGCACATAAATCATTATGCCGCCCTGTTCCCACGGTATGCTTATGCTCCATACCTTCTTTTACAATGCTTACACGCCTTATTTCAGTTACAGATTTAAGCAAAATAGAAAGTTTCAACCTCTTGCCCCGTTTCCGCTTACTGCCTTTATTTCTCCATTTCTTACTTTGCGAATACTTTTCTTCCCTTCTATACCGATCCGCATGTCAACCAATCTTTCGAATGGTTTATCGGCAGTTAACGGTATGTTCATATAGTTCACAGTTTCATGCGCTATCCTTTTAAACGCCGGGGCCGCAACTATGCTGCCGAAATGATTGCCCTGGGGTTCGTCAATAACTACCAGAATAGCTATTTCAGGATCCTCGGCAGGAATGAACCCAAGGAATGAAGCTATGTATTTTTCGTTCGAGTAACTTCCTTTCTCATCAATTTTCTGAGCGGTTCCTGTCTTCCCGCAGACAGAATAACCTTCCAAAGCGGCATTCATGCCTGTCCCCCCTTCAGTAGTTACAGAGCCCATCATTTTTTTCACGGCTCGGGCTGTCTCCAGTGAAACGACCCTTCTGACCTTGCGCGGGCTTGAGCTTTTTATAAGACGTCCATTCTGATCCGTTATAGCCTGAACAATATAAGGAGCCATTAGGATCCCATCATTTGCAATCGCTGAAGCCGCAGTTATAAGCTGCAGGGCAGAAACGGCAACTCCCTGTCCAAAGGATATTGCGCCGGCATCAATTTTTGACCATCTATTATAGTGGGACAGGACACCCGATGTTTCCCCCGGGCAGTCTATTCCAGTCTTTTCACCAAAACCAAAACTGCGGAATGTTTTATAAAGATATTCCGGCCCTATTATCTCGCCCACCTTTATGCTGCCGATATTGCTTGAAAACTTAATAATCTGCT
>JAHIKR010000273.1 GCA_018897415.1 Pseudomonadota bacterium | reverse complement strand
ATAAAATCACTATCAATTGTCTTTTCCTTCATGGGATCCCAGATAATAGAGTTTTTTGTTACAAGCTGCATGAAATCTTTATCGCCGGTAACCATAATTACAGAAAATCCCGCATCCTCAGCCTTTCGTGCAAGTGTGCCTATGAGATCGTCGGCTTCGTAGCCCGACATTTCAACAACCGGTATGTTGAAACCTTTTGTTATATCCTTTATGTATGGAATTTGAATCGATAAATCTTCAGGCATGGGAGGCCGGTTGGCTTTATAGGCATCAAAGATCTCATGTCTAAAGGTCGGGCCTTTTACGTCAAAAAACATTCCTACATATTCTGGATTTCGCTCTTCTATGAGCTTTAAAAGCATTTTTGTAAAACCAAAAACAGCATTTGTGGGAAGACCCTTTGAATTGGAAAGTCCCCTGATTGCATGATAAGCACGGTAGATATATGCGCTGCCGTCTATCAGGTATATTGTTTTGTCTTTATACATAAGAATTCAGGTTGCAGCTTACAGGTTTTATTGATATCTATTTTTTTCTTAGTGGAAGATTTTATCTGCCTTTATCACTAATAGACTAAAACAACAAGACAGCTTAAGGGAACATATATGAAATCAGGCAAAATAATTACCGAAGACAGTGAAATAAAACAAATCCTCACGAATTCAAAGAATATTGCTGTACTAGGATTAAGCCCTAAACCGGAAAGGGACTCACATTCTGTAGCCAAATTTCTTAAGGAACAAGGCTATAAAATTATTCCAGTACGCCCCAAGCAAAAGGAAATACTCGGAGAAAAAGTATATTCATCAATAGAAGATATTAATGAACCAGTAGATATTGTTAATGTATTTAGAAACTCCTCTCAGATAATGCCTCATGCTAATGAGGCCATCCGGATTAAGCCAAAAGTTTTCTGGATGCAGCTTAACATAGAGAATTATGAAGCTGCAGAATTACTGACAAAAGCAGGTATAGATGTTGTAATGAATCGTTGCATAAGAGTAGATCATGACAGGCTCTTCAACCAAGTCAAAATATAGAGAAAAAAGACTCAAATCAAAGCCTGCCAACTGTTACTGCTGCGGTAAAAAAGCCCCTTTTTTCTGGAAATGCAGGTGCGGTTTTGCAATTTGTCAGGACTGCATGTATGAAAATTTCTGGGGGATGTCTTGCAATGGAATAACCTGGCAGTGCCCTGACTGTGGAGGACAGAATAATTTCGGGAATCAATAGCAATGCTCTTTGCCGGGGAATTTACCCGACTGCACTTCTTCAACATATTGTTTTATCCCTTTTTTAGCTTCATCAACAAGCCTGGCGTATTGCTTGACAAATTTCGGGACATGCCTTTCATTTAATCCAAGGAGGTCGTGAAGAACAAGGATCTGGCCGTCACAATGCGGGCCCGCGCCAATTCCAATAGTCGGAATAGTCAGGGCTTTTGTTATCTTTTCAGAGATTTCAGATGGAATTCCTTCCAAAACAACAGAAAATGCTCCTGCCGCTTCTATTTCGAGAGCGTCTGACATCAGCTGTTCTTCATCGCGCTGAACCTTGTAGCCTCCCATTTGATGAACAGACTGAGGAGTAAGGCCAATATGAGCCATCACAGGAATACCCACTTCTGATATTGCTTTAATTATCTCACTGACTGCTGCGCCTCCTTCAAGCTTAACTGCCGCTGCACCAGCTTCTTTAAGAAACCTCCCTGCGTTGGCAATTGCGTGCTCCTTGCCTGGCTGGTAAGACATAAACGGCATATCGCCTACAACCATCGCTTTCTGGACGGCTTTGGATACAATACGGGTATGATAAACCATCTCATCCATTGTAACAGGCAGTGTGCTTGATTCTCCCTGAACCACCATCCCCAATGAATCTCCTACAAGTATCAGGTGCACTCCAGACTCATCAACCATCCTGGCAAATGGAAAGTCATAGGCAGTCAGGGCAACAATCTTTTCGCCCTTTTTCTTCATTTTATATAGAGTTGTAACCGTAACT
>JAHIKR010000272.1 GCA_018897415.1 Pseudomonadota bacterium | reverse complement strand
GTTCTGCTCACTGAAGACGCAGCAGGAGACCTCAGAGACCTCTATACATATATATCAAAACATGATTCGCCTAAAAAAGCAGAATATGTACTTGACCAGATTGAGAAAAAATTTGTTAGCCTGAGCAAACTGCCAGAACGGGGTGTGTATCCAACAGAACTTCAGTCTATAGGGATTCGTGACTATCGTGAGATCTTTTTCAAACCCTATCGCATCATTTATCGAATTTATAATGAAAATGTTTATGTATACCTCATTGTAGATGGTCGTCGTGACATGCAAACACTCCTCCAGCGAAGATTGCTGGGGGCGTTATAGACATTAGAATTAGAGTAAATATCCAATCCCGGACTGGCTGGCTTTGGGATAACCCCTGGAAGGGGATAATTTACCTTATGTCTCCTGAGGAGGCAAGGATGAGTTGCCCCAATAGGGCTTTTCTTTGAGATGACGAAAAAAATAAGAAAAATAAGTGGTTAAAATTGGGTTGCCGAAAGGGGTCAATTTTAGGTTGCGATTTCCATGTTCATGCTCAACAAAGGCTTCTATATCGTGCTTGGTGATCTGTTTAATTTCGGTCTTGCCAAGACTCTTTATGAAGCTCAAAAATAACTGAGCGGCTGTTAGGCTTCCTTTAATGGTGTTAAACTTGCAGTTATGTCGGTACAAATGACGTAAATACTCCTCAACATGGTCCTTCCCAGGAAAATCCATAGCCGATAGCCTGCTCAAAATTTTATCGATCTCTTTTGGCCTGGTCTCAGGTCCATGGATCTTTGTGAATGGTTTTACTTCTACTGAAACGGAAGAAATAGACTTGGTAGGAACTTTGTTTGGAATGGTAAATTGCTTAGAATGTTCCAGGTCTTCATGGGATATATGTGGTGGGTTTATAAAACTGCTGTCTGGACTCATTGCTGCCTCCTTTCTCTAAATCAATAGAGAAAACAGACAGATAATGACCCACAGACAATTAAGTGTCAATTATCCTTTTGTTACGTATAGATAGCAGAGATCAAAAGCAAGCTCTACGTTCGAGATCACCTCTATCTAAAAGCGGCAAAGGAATAATAATGAGGTATTAATTAATTGCTTAAATTGGGTAATCAATTTTTCCAATGTCAAGGATAAATTCCTTTCTCGCCATTGTCCTTTGGTTCCTTAATCCGGGGTTATTTGTTTTTCAGTAATCGGCTTACCGTTGAAGCACGCCATATTCCCTTGCCAGAAATAGTAGAAACGCCTTGATTGTTTAATTGGTCTGCTATCTGGGTGTAATTAAGGCAAGATTGTTTTAAATCTGTTATGGTTGAAAGAGTCTTTTTTCTGTGCATACTTCTGCTTGCCTTTTCAGCAAGCTTTACTGCTTTGGTTGTCGTTCTGACTCCAAATTTGAATAGTTTAAATATGTCTTTTATCACACCCATATTCCCTCCTTTTTCGGTTGAGCCTAATTTGTTTATAGACTTCTGATTTAAGCGATGCAATTAATACCATATCTTTTCGCGTGAGTTTAGAGCGCCTCAACTCCCCCAACAAGATTATCCTCGTATGATAATCCTCTATTTCGGTCAAATATGGAGTTAAGGTGTGGGTTCTGATAATTGCGATTGCAGAGTATCTTTCTCATACTCTCTTATTCTTTTTGATGCCTCAAGCCACAACACCTGTCTAAGTTTATCAGAACAATTATGTAAAACATCCGAGTCATAAGGCTGCCCAAAAGATGCTGCACACTCAATACCCAGTATCCTCTCCCTATATTCAGAATAATATATTAGACGACCATGCATGATTTTATAACACACGTCACCTAAATCAAACTCGCGCCCCTCGATAATAGATGTAATTTTAGCCTCCCATACAGTTTTTCCTAATTGATAGAAATGAAAAATCTCTTCTAACTGAGTCAAAAAAAGTAGAGTAAATGATTTATCAACAGTTGCAATTATCATATTTAACTCAAGCCTTGCATCATTAACAGCTAAACTATAATTTTGAAATTTCACTCCACTTTCCAGGCTGGCTTCAATCTTTTTCAACGTTTTGTATGCTTTAAAACACTCTTTTTTAGCTATTTTCAGCTTTTCCGCTATTATTCTCTTTTTCTCTTGTTCGTTTTCATTCCCGATTCTTTCTGCTTCCCTAATATTTTTGCTCGTCACAACATTCTGAATTAAATCTGCTTCCCTAATATTTTTGCCCGTCACAACATTCTGAATTAAAATAGAACCCCAAAACAAAACATTGATAGCCAACAAAACAAAAATTATACAAGAGAACAATATCCTTAAACACTTTTCCTTTTGCATAGTTGCACTTCCCATGTTTTTTTACGGAGTATAATGTTAGGTTGAAGGGGAGGGCCAAAGCAATTGAAAATAAAGAACCAAACAAATTCCCGCTTTCCTGAAAGCCATTGTTTTATCCTTAATCATTTTATCTTAATTTATATTTATTGCTGAACGTGCAGCTAAGTCTAAAAGTTTTTCTTGAACAGGCTTATCTTCGTCAACAATGCATTTAAAAACAGATTTTGATATACATAATTGCCATTCATATTTGTTATAAGGCGCACCAGGCTTCTCTAACTGTCTGTGTATCGCAGCCACGCGCTGGTGTGTAACTTCTTCTCCCTTTACATATTGTTTTAGTCGATTTGCAATGTTCTTGTGCAACTCAGTTTTCTTTTTCACTAAGTTGAGCTTTGGTGTAGCTTCTTCTTCATTTACAGATTGATTCGATAATTTGAGCAGAAGACATACTTTAATTCTGGTTTTATCTTTTAGCTTTGGTTCAGGCATCTGGCTTTTCCTCCTTGACTAATTTTGTATGAACTCAGTTCGGCTTTGCTTTGTATGATACTCTTGCCACAGGGTAACTCCAAGAAGCAGACGATTCTCATATAGATTGTATTTGCATATCATAAATATTAGACAAATTCAGAAAACACTATTCCTTTGTTTTAGGTCTTACTGATTCTTTATGTGTAATTGATTTTATTGCGTCATCATAGTTTGCTTTTACTCGGAGTAGCCATAAATTGGGATTTTTAACAAACTTTTTAAGTTTTTCACCTGCTTTAACAGCTTGTTCCCATGATGCAAATGCCCAATGATAGTCCTTTGCACCTTGATATTCAGTGCTTTCATCAAGTTCATATGATGAGGCTTCGGAAAGAATTTCATTTTCCAGTTTCTTCCCAAAATCGTTGTATAAGATCTGCACGACCACTTCGTAGTCAGGTAAACGAAACATAAACACTTCCCTCTAATTTTTAATGCTAAACATATATGTATCTACCAGCTTTGCGATACTCATAAAAATAAACTACTAACTGTTCATTTTTTTGGAGGGGGCGCTAAATTTACCAATTCATATAATATTTCGATTTTAAGAAAAATTTCAAGGATATTACCAACAGCGTCCAAATTTGCAAAGCTATCAATACTGCCGAAACATAACCGTTATGTGCATTCAGTTATTAGATAGTTTCTGACTATTACCTCAACCTTCATAATTGGTGATCAAAAATTAGTAAAAAAACAATTTTTCTAACTGTATATTGGCTATTCAATAGAAAAACGAGTAATCCCATTCAAAGCTATCTCGCCAGAAATTTTGAGTGTAGATCTCTTGCCAGTATCTTTAAATTTTAAAACAAACTGATGTCATAATGAAATCAAAAGGTGAAATAGACCTTGCATTACTCATTAAAAATTCTGATTAGATGGTGAAGAATCAGTATTATGTCTTTCAGGGTAGTCGCTATTTCGTACTTGAGAAAAATCCTGATTTTAAAAACTCACGATTAAGCCGGGCAATGTTGGTTATTGAAATTTCCTTGGGACAGTCTGCCTCACACTCTGTTTCATTTGTACAGTTTCCGAAACAAAGTCTGTCCATTTCTTTGACCATCGCCATTACACGACGCGCAGCTTCAGGTTTTCCCTGGGGAAGAAGTGCAAGGTGAGAAACTTTGGCTCCTATAAAAAGCATG
>JAHIKR010000271.1 GCA_018897415.1 Pseudomonadota bacterium | reverse complement strand
TCCTTTTTAATCGCCTTGTTATCGGCATGTAAATACAATTTTTATATCCCTCCAGAAAATATCTCCAGAAAAGACTCTGTATCATCCCTTATTCCCAGCCTCGTCAATGCAAAATCATACTTTACAGGATCATCAGGCACAATCCTCTTAAAGCCTTCAGTTACTTCAAGCGCGGTACGCATATCTGCCTGATTACGTTTTGTCAAATTTAACTTGAGACTTATTCTGTGCATGTGAGTATCAAGCGGAATGATTAATTTAGATGATGGCACTTCATCCCATCCTCCTGGATCAACCTTGTCTTTCCTTACCATCCACCGCAGAAATAGATTCTGTCTCTTGCATGCACTTCCCCGCTCAGGCAAAGGGATAAGGTGCCGTGCTTCTTGATTACCGGCTGCTGCAAGTTGAGTCGCAAACATTGATAAGGCTGGAAGAATTGTCTCATCGTCCTTATTAAGATCTTTAAGAAAACATTCGTAAAGCGAACCATATTGTTTAATAACATGTTTTACTCCAATAAGCATGGCTGAAATTTCTTCGCCAGTAGCAAACCTATGAGTAAAACCCGAAAAAGCTTTGTTTATCGACTTGTTTGCAGTTTTTTTTAAGAATAAATAGGGAGATGGTTCCATTATATGGAGTACAAATGAAACGCTTTTCAAAATCTGCTTGACCCTGCCGTATGCAAGGCTGGAAGCTATAAGCCCGACAATTTCACGGTCATAAAGATTATTGTATGGATAGAGGAATTCAATAGGATCAGGATGCACATACTTGCGGCTGTTGTATTTATTGTATAATTTGTCTAATTTCTTTTTTGTTTTCTTATATTGAAGAATGTCACAATGCCCCATGTTTCTTCAATAGCATCTGCATAAACAGATATCAAGTAATGCGCTGATCAAGATGAGAGACACTCTTTTCCCCAGGTCAGAAAAGTCAAGCATGTTATGGGAATAAATATCATAAAAGACAGGTGTGTTTTACGACCAATTCGCGCTCATGCGCAAGACCGGCCAGCTCTCGCAGCTTTTTACGAATTGGTTTTGCATACTGATGTGTCATATTTTACAATTATTTCAATATATTTTAGAAATTTATAATTCACAATTCAAGGTGACCCCATTGACTTGATCAGATCAATCCTTTGGATTTCAGCCGGGCAGCAAGAGGCGTTTGTTCTGTGATTTTCCGGGTCTGATTTACAAAAGCAAGCCTTTGTTCAATATCCCGATCAAGCAAATCCCGATGATCCCAATAGTAGGCTAATGCCGAGTATATTTGACCCAGGGTAAGATAGGGATGCTGAAAATGCAGTTCTTCAGGACTCCAGCCGTAGGCTGTTTTTTCCAGGACGATCTCAATTACCTTCATGTTTGTCCCTGAAATAATGGGGACGCCTTTTTCGTCTAAGACCACATGTTCATATTTTGTTTTTGCAGAAGTCAAAGGCATAATTGACACCTCATATTAAGGAATTTTCTATATTTATATATATCATGAAATTAGATATCTATCCAACACAATTATCAAAATTCAATCCGCCTGCCTGTCAGCTCGATAGATTAAAGCTGATTGTGTAAACAGGAAACCCTCTAATTTCTTGTTTTCTGGGTGTGCCGAAGATGAAATCAAGAGGGAGAGTTTCCCCTCTATATTCCACCCAGAAAGAGTCCCCCTTAACCAGCCTGCTTTCCCTTTTTCAAGTCTGTAAACCAGCGTGTGAATTGATTTGGTGTGAGCAGATCAAAGGTGTAATGCTGTTTTGCATCATCTCTGTATTGCTTTTCTATATCAGCGACATTAATTGTTTTTAATTTTTTGCTAACATTTTCAAAATGCGCTTTGGCATATTCTGCTTTTGCTGGGGTGGCTTCTTCCTGATCTTCATCTGATTTTATTTCTACAACTCTAATTAACGATTCTATTCCTTCATCCTGTAAATTCCTGAGATTTTCAAGGTGGTTTAACGATCCATTGCTTTCGAGTTTTGAAATATAATTATCGATATTGATTTTAATGAAGAAATCCGGGTTAAAGCTTCGCCTGACCCTGTCTTTTCCGCCTTTCCAGTATTCATAATCTATGCTGTAAAAATTCTTGTCCGGTGATTTAACCCAGGAATCTATATGGGCGGAATGCTCGATCAGCAGAAAAACAAACTCCTTTTCAGGTGAATGTGATACCAGGATAATGTTCTGTGGATTCTTTAATTTTGAAGTGTTTACGACATAAGGAGACCGTGTATCATTATTGACATAAGTTCTGATAATTTCTGATTGTGTCTGGATAAAAAGATCAGGTTTAAAAAGAAGCAACTGCTTCTCATCACCTTTCCCTTTTCTCCATTCATTCACATATTCCAACACCGTCTTATTATTATCCTCTAACTCGTTTTCATAATCTTCGCTTAAAAATGCTGTTGTATCTCTATCCAGTTCGCTAAGGCGAGTGCTTACTTTATCCATTTCATATGTGGCAATTGGCTTTATATTACCTTCTATATTTTCAAAAATACGTTTCTTTTTGCTCTTTGGAAGGAACTGGTTAAAATAGATATCTATCTGTTTTCTATTCTCATCCGAAAGTTTATTCCCATCAATCCCTGCTTCTTTCATGGACTTTACAATAATCTTTTTTATGTCATCTTCTTCTGGATATCTGTCTTCAACAATTACCTCGCCAAAATCAAAATGAAGTGATTCAAAGGGTCTAAGCTTGAAACGATTATGGATATCATAAACGACCTCATCTATAGTATAAAAGTCCCTTGCAAGTTCATATCTCTTTTCATCTTTTGTTCTTATAACCTTAACCCCTAAATTTTCATCAAATGGTGTCAAAAAAAGATTCCCAGGGGTAACTGATTCATCAGGTTTATCAGCATCAATAAGTCGTGTATTTGAGATATAATTGAGATTAAAAAGCGCAAAATTATGTTTACCCCTTCCTTCATTAGAAACAGGCAGGGGGGTTGATGAAAGGTACATGTCGCTTTGGGTTACTGAATCAACCAGCGCTTTAATATGATCAGCAAACTTGTCATGATTTGTAACGGTCAAGACAGGGTAGTTTGAAATAATTCTGCCAAATGGCACATTTCGAGGTAAACGCATGCCCCTGCCAAGAACCTGTGAAATCAACAGTTTGGAATTAAAAACTCTTTCTTCCATCGGCACTATTTGAAAGACATTATCAACATCCCAGCCTTCTGACAGTTTGTTTACGGCAAAAATAAATTCCACTGATCCGCCGACTTTTTTTGAGTCTGTTTCTTCAATATTATTAAGCTCATCTTTATATTCTGATTCAGAAACACGGCTTACAACACAAATCACTTTTTTTCGCAATTTATCGTAAGTTTCCGAATATGATCCGGTTAACCCGTTATGCTCTTTTTCATAGTTTACTAAAAAGCTGATAAACTCGTCGATTCTTTTTTGGGTATTTTTTATATTCGGGCAGATGAAAATCGTAATCGGCTTAACTCGCCTCTTGCCGGCAGAATTTTTATAAGCATACTTTTCTCTGTTCTCCAGATGATTTTTCAGCACCATTTCAAAACGCTGATCAATAGTGAGCCTGTCATCGCCTTCATCTGTTTCTGTCCGGATTATTGCATTGATTGTTTTTATATATTTCTGTTCTGTAGCGTCTTTTATTGAATAATTGTAAATAATATCTGTGAAATATTCGTCCTGATTATACGGTGTGCCCGTAAATCCGATATGACGTGTAATTTCCTTGTGTTCGCGCAAAAAGCGCATCCATAATCGTTCATCTCTTGCTTCACTTTTCTTCCCTTCCGGCCATTCTTCCTTGTCAAGAACAAGACGATTATCTGAATATTTCAGATGAGAATAAGCGTGGTGTATTTCATCTCCAAGCACGAGGACTTCTTTGGTGTCTTTGAATAATGTATCTGTTATTGAGCCAAAGGTATAAACAGCATTGATATTTTCGATAACAATGGAATCATCTTCAATCGGGTCGTTATCAGTCAGCAGGTTAATGGCTTTCCCACGATATTTTTGAGGAAGCTTGTCATTAAATTCTTTTTTGGTCATCAACTCTTTGAATTTTTCACGCAGACCCTGCTCAATAATTGTTGAAGACGGGCCAAGAACAAGAACCCGTTTGGCAAGACCCATTACAAGGGAGAGATATGCAATGGCAAATATTACAAACGACTTGCCGGTGCCTGTGGCCATGTGAACAACGCCGGATAGCCTGTCAGGAAGCGGGATATGCTGCAAAAACATATCCTCGTTTCCAAAACGCTGTTGGATCTGAAATTTTATTTTATGATTTTCCTTTGCGAGATCAGTTATAGATTTATAAGCACCGCCCCAGAGGTAAATCATAACCTGCTTGATTGCGTTATACTGGTAATCGCGGGAGCCTGTCAGTACATGCACATAATCTTCGATTTCAGAAAAATTGAATTTATTATAATT
>JAHIKR010000028.1 GCA_018897415.1 Pseudomonadota bacterium | reverse complement strand
TGGAAATAACCCCTTCACCGTGGAAAAAGGTAACTCCGGAATTAAGAAAAGCTTTAAAAGATGCAACTTTAAGAATAGTATCGGCTGCTAATTATGATTCTATTGGCACCTTTGAGTTCCTGGTAGATGAGAATCTGAATTACTATTTTATTGAAGCTAATACCAGGCTTCAGGTTGAACACGGCATAACAGAACTTCTATATGGTATAGATCTGGTAGAAGAAATGATAAGAGTCTCCTTTGGCGAAAAATTGCGTTTAAATCAGGATGAATTAAAACCCAGGGGATTCGCAATGCAGTGTCGTATAAATTTTGAAGACCCAAAGACTAATTTTCAACCTAATGCAGGTGAAATCACAAGATATCTCTCTCCCGGCGGCGAAGGAGTAAGGCTTGATTCATGTATTTTCAGCGGATATGAATTCCCCAAAGCCTATGATTCTCTTGGAAGCCTTCTAATGACACATGGTGCAACCTGGGAAAAGACCCTTTCAATCATGAAAAGAGCGCTCTCTGAGTACTTTATAGATGGTTTAAAAACAACAATTCCCTTTCACAAAAAAGTTGTCTCTCATTCCAAATTCATTGATGGTGAAGTTGATACCAAATTTATCGACAATACTCCTGAATTAATGGTTTATACTGAAGATGTACCTGAAGAGATAAGACTTTCATATCTCATGGCTGAAATTACAGCAAAGGGATACAACCCTTATTTAGGTCTCGGAGGATACAGAAAATACGGAGATACTATAGTCGGTCCAATGGCGGTTGACGTTTCTTCTGTTACAAAAAAAGCTGCCAATGATAATTCATACTCTCCCCCTTTTGACCCCAACGGTCACAGGGACAACGTCCTTGATGCACTGAGAAATTCAGAATACGTCGAGTTCTGCAATACTACTCCCAGAGACGTTACCCAGTCAGAAACCGGGAATAGATTCAGGCTTTATTCAGACCGTTTGATAGGTCCGCTTATTGACAGATGCGGATATGTATCTATTGAGAACGGTGGTGGTGCACATTACCATGTTGGAATGCTTGGGTGTATGACAGACCCATGGGAAGAAGCTGAAGACTGGAATCGCTTTGCACCGAATACACAGAAGCTTATATTGATACGCTCAACAAATATCCTTGGCTATGCTCCGCAATGCCGGGAAGTTATGCAACGAACAGGAGAATTGATAAATAAGCATTACCATGTAATACGATGTTTTGACTTCCTTAATCATATAGAGAATATGGAACCATTCGCGGAAATCGCGCTAAAAGCAGAAAATCGCATTTTCCAACCAGCTATAAGTCTGAGCTGGGCACAAGGTTTTGATGAACCACATTACCTCGGTGTGCTTGATGAGATACTTTCAATGACAGGGCGAATTCTTGAATGCAGTAAAGACGAAGCATCCAAAAAGATAATTTTTTGCCTAAAAGATATGGCAGGAGTATGTCCTCCAAGATTTATAAAAAGTCTTGTGTCTGAAATACTTGACAAGTATCCTGATCTGATCGTTCAATATCACCGTCATGCCACAGATGGACTGGCTGTGCCTGCACTTGGTGCTGCTGCTAAAGCAGGGACAAAAATTTTGGATGTTGCTGACGGTCCCAGTGTAAGATTTTTTGGCCAGGCAGGTGTTATGCCTGTTCTGGCATATATAGAAGGTGAACTCGGCTTAAAGACACGTCTTGACAAAGATAGAATAAGGGAAACAGCATTTGTATTAAAACAGATAATGCCTGTTTATGATCATTACTGCAGGCCGACATTTCTTGGGGTTGATCATGACGTAACACTGCATGGGCTGCCGGGAGGTGCAACTTCGAGCAGCCAGGAAAGTGCCCTGAAACAGGGCTATGCATTCCTGCTTCCAAGCATCCTGCAAGTCCTTGAACTATACAGAAAGCTGATCAGGTACCATGACGTTACACCAGGCTCTCAGATTACCTGGACTAACGGATATTTAATGGTTGTAAATGCCTATGAACGGGGCGGAATGTCGGAGGTACAAAGGATCATAGATCTTTTAAAGAAGATTACTTCTGTTCCTGAAAATGAACTTGACGAGAAAACAAAACAAGATCGCCAGATTATATTTATCAACGCAAACGATGCTCTGAAAAATCTTCTTTTGGGAAAATTCGGCAAACTTCCTCTTGGATGGCCTCCGGTATGGGTTTATCAGTCAGTTTTCGGAGATAAATATGAGGAAGCTATTGCCAACAGAACAGAGGAAAGTCCTCTTAATTTCCTGCCGTCTGTTGATATTGATGAATTAAAGAAAGAACTTACTACTCACATCGGAAGAGAACCGAACGAAAATGAGCTGGTTAATTATCTTAATCATCCAGGAGATGCATTAAAACTGATAAAAAATCTTGAGAAATTCAGTGATCCAAACGTGCTTCCGGATGATATATGGTTTGAGGGTCTTGAAACAGGTGTTGAACGTGAATTTTATACCTCTGATGGAAAGGTCCATACCATAGAAGTAATGCACATCGGAAATATCAGTAAGAATGGTACAAGGCGAATCCGTTATAAACTGGATCATGAGGTTTTTGTACAGGAAATACAAGTTGAAAAAGGGGCTGTAGAAAAGCGCGGAGTTGAAATGGCGAACGAAGACAACCCCTATCACATTGGCGCTCCATTTGATGCCGACCTCTGGCTTGTCCACAAAAAAGTCGGCGATAATGTTGAAGCTGGTGAAGAGATATTTAACCTTGCACTAATGAAGGTTGAATATGGAGTTACCTCACCTGTTGGAGGTGTTGTAAAACGCATTCTTGTATTTGCCGACTATAAAGCTGATAAGAAAATGGTTCCGGTCAAAAAAGGCCAGCTTCTCATTGAGCTTGCACTGCCTCGTGAACGCTGTCAGAATTGCAGTGCCCAGATAAATAAAGAAGATAAATACTGTGCAAACTGCGGAAACAAGCTTTAAACTTAATAAATAAAACAATTAAAAAAACCCGCCATTACGGTGGGTTTTTTTGTCTCAAGCTGACGGCTTCAAATCTGATAAAAAATTCTTGCTATATTTCTTATTTATTTCTATATGCAATGACCAAGTGGTCACAACCATAAAATGAACTACCCCGCAGCAAGCTACGGGGTATCTAAAATATTTTATAACAGTTGGGGGACACTGTCATTCCTGCGAAGGCAGGAATCCATTCCTTTGCTTTATTTTTCTGGATTCCCGCCTTCGCGGGAATGACGGTCAGCGCAGCAAGCTGCGGGGAATTAAACCCTATTTTTAATTTAAAGTTAATCCTTTTTGAAAATATACCCGCTTCAGGTATAATCAACTTCAAACCATGAAAAACTCACGCACAGCCGGTTAATGCTACATAAAAATGACATGAAATATTCTTTTTTAGATAAACGTTTAAATGAAATTAACGACAAGGTTGTTTCAGGAGAACGTCTCGGCTTTGAAGATGGTATTGCCCTTTATAAAAGCAATGATCTGATCGGTGTAGGACATTTGGCAGATTATGTTCGCCGCAAACTTCACGGCAAAAAAGCCTTTTATGTTTACAATCAGCATTTAAATTTCACAAATATTTGTCTGAACCGATGTCTGTTCTGCGCATTTTCAAGAAATGATGGCGAAAAGAATGCCTTTACACTCTCCCTTGATGATGTACGATCAAGGCTTATGGAACGTATCAATGAACCTGTTCGTGAATTACATGTTGTTGGAGGACTTAATCCTTCCCTTTCATTTGACTATTATGTCGGACTACTCAATACCATTAAGGAAGTACGTCCTGATTCAACGATTAAAGCTTTTACAGCAGTAGAAATAGACTATATTGCCGGAATCGGCGGCTTATCAATAGAAGAAACAATTGCCAAATTAAAAAAGGCTGGACTTGAAATGATCCCGGGCGGAGGCGCTGAGATCATGAGCGACAGAGTCAGAAAAAAGCTGTTTCATAGAAAGATAGACAGTAATAGATGGCTTGAAATAATGGAAGAATTACACAGCGCAGGATTAACATCAAATGCAACAATGCTTTATGGCCATATAGAAACCATCGAGGAGCGGGTTGATCACCTCCTGAGATTAAGAAAACTTCAGGATAAAACAGGTGGATTTACAGCATTTATACCGCTTGCCTTTCACTCACAAAACACAAAACTGTCGCATCTTCCAAGTACTACAGCATTTGACGATTTAAAGAACATAGCCCTGGCGCGTCTTATGCTTGATAATTTCAGCCATATAAAGGCCTACTGGGTAATGATAGGCGAAAGTCTGGCACAGGTAGCTCTTTCATTTGGAGCCGATGATCTGGATGGTACAATAATTGAAGAAAAGATCACGCATATGGCGGGAGCAAAATCAGCAAAAGGTTTAACTCGCAGTCAGATGGAACATCTTATATCTTCGGCAGGTTTCACGCCGGTTGAACGTGATTCTTTTTATAGAAAGATAGGTTGAAGGTTGAAGACTGAAGGTAAAAGGCTGAAGGTTGAAGGGAACTTCAGCCTTCAGCCTTCAGCCTATCCACCTGTAGTTAAAAAATATGAATAAGTTAGATAGAACAATAGAAAAAGCAGCATCAAATGAGCGTATCAACTTTACAGAAGCACTTACATTGCTTAACGGGGCTGAACTTCTTACGCTGGCCAGTTTTGCAAATAAAAAAAGACAAAAGCTTAACCCTGAAGCCGTTGTTACCTTTGTAGTTGATCGAAATATAAATTATACCAATATTTGTATTTCCGGATGTCTTTTCTGCGCATTTTACTGCCCTCCGGGCCATGCCGATGCTTATGTAATATCAAAAGAAGAACTAAAAGAAAAAATTGAAGAAACTCTTTCTCTCGGAGGGACTCAGATTCTTCTTCAGGGAGGTCTCAATCCTTCGCTCCAGCTTGATTACTACATTGATCTTTTAAAATTTATAAAAGACTCTTTCCCTATTCATATACATGGGTTCTCTCCACCCGAGATAGCTTTTATAGCGGAAAAATCCGCTCTGTCTCTAAAAGATACAATAAATAAACTCATCGACGCAGGGCTGGGCTCCATCCCCGGCGGCGGTGCTGAAATACTTGTGGATGAAATCAGGGAAAAAACATCTCCAAACAAGTGCCAGACTGATAAATGGTTAGAAGTCATGAAGACCGCTCATAATTGCGGACTTAGGACAACTGCAACAATGATGTTCGGACATATAGAAAGGCCGGAGCATATAATTGAGCATCTTATGAAGATCCGCAATCTGCAGGATAATACAGGTGGTTTTACTGCATTTATTCCCTGGACATTTCAGCCTGACAACACCAGGATTGAAGTTCAGAAGACCACATCTGTAGAGTATCTTAGAGTACTTGCTGTCAGCAGGTTGTTTCTGGATAACATACAGAACATACAGGCTTCATGGGTAACACAGGGAGATAAAATCGCCCAGCTTGCACTTGCATTTGGAGCGAACGATCTTGGCAGCACAATGATAGAAGAAAACGTGGTAGCAGCAACAGGAGTAAAGTTCAGGCTGCCAAAAGAAGAAATGATTCGCCTGATCCAGGAAGCCGGCTACACAGCAGCGCAAAGGGATTGCTTTTATAATATTTTGGATAACAGCTTAACTAATGCCTGAACGAAAAGTCATGTTCAGGCAAAATCCGAATACCCGCCTGCCATGCAACATGATCATGGACAGAATAATAACCTGGTCATAGTGTATACTTTTCGTGACCGCGATGAATCCCAGCACAGGCATTGCGGGCAGGTCGAAATCCGAAAT
>JAHIKR010000270.1 GCA_018897415.1 Pseudomonadota bacterium | reverse complement strand
GCAAAGTATGAGGCAGGACTTTACAGTTTTATAGAGGACAGATATCCGCAGATATTCACTGAACTGGATGAAAAACAAATAATATCAGATTCATTGGATAAACAAATGAAGGATGCTTTAACTGCTTACGACGGAGAGTTCCAGGACACAATTAAATAGTGCTGATATTTAATTAGTACTATTTGAAGATTGGCTTGATAGATATAAATTAAAGAATTAACTGCTTATATCGCAATTGACATAGAAGAGTGCTTATAAGGATATAATATGGCAACGTTAAAAGATGTCAAAACTAAAATTGGTGCAGTAAAAAAGACAAAGCAGATCACAAAGGCTATGGGTATGGTGGCCACTTCAAAGTTGCGTGGCGCACAGCAAAATATGGATGGTTTTCGACCATATGCAGCCAAGTTTGCAGAAGTCTTGGGAAGCCTTGCAGAAAAAGCAGGAGAAGATGCAAGCCCTTTGCTTGTACCGCGTGAGGAAGTAAAAAAGATTAATATTGTATTATGTACTTCTGACAGGGGGCTCTGCGGTGGTTTTAATGTAAATCTTATTACGACAGCCGTAAAAATGATAAAGGAGAGATCAGATCAGGAATTAGATATTTCCTTCACTAATTTTGGGAAAAAAGGTCGTGACTGGTGCCGAAAAAACAAGAAGCAGATAGATTCAGAGAATTTAGGCATTGTAGGCGCCAAATTTGGTTTTAACGTCGCAATGACAGCAGGTCAGAAACTGGTTGATGGATTTCTGGATGAAACATATGATGAAGTTTATGTTATTTTTTCTGAATTCGTAAGCAGGGCAAGACAGATCGCGACGGTTAAGCAGATTCTTCCAATTCCACCGATTGAAACTGCTGAAGAAGAGGAAGATACTGACAAACCATACCAGGCTGAACATATTTGTGAACCATCAGCCAATGAACTGCTTGGCGATTTGCTTCCAAGGCATGTTTATGTACAAATATATAGTGCTTTACTGGAAACATCTACTAGTGAGCATGCCGCGCGAATGGCTGCCATGGATAACGCAACAACTGCTTGCGATGATATGATAAGTAGCTTGACTCTGGCGTATAATAAGGCCCGGCAGGCGGCCATTACAGCGGAATTGATGGATATAGTTGGCGGCGCCGAGGCTCTTAGAGGATAAGAAATAAGAATACCGCATTTAGCGTATAGGAGGTCTGTAGATGGCTGAAAACATAGGTAAAATTACGCAGGTTATGGGACCTGTTGTCGATGTGGAATTTGAGCAGGGTAAACTGCCTACGATCTACACCGCACTTTTAATTACAAATCCCGCTATTAATGACGAGCCTGATAATCTGGTTGTTGAAGTTGCACAGCACCTGGGTGATAATGTCGTCCGTACTATTGCTATGGATGTAACAGACGGACTAATGAGAGGGCAACTAGTAAAGGATACCGGCAAAGACATCATGATGCCGGTGGGCGAGGCTGGTTTAGGGCGCGTTTTAAACGTTGTAGGGCGGCCTGTTGATGGCTTGGGGCCAGTAAGCCATGAAAAAATGATGCCTATTCATCGTGCGGCACCAAAGTTTACAGAGCAGGATACAACAGTTCGAGTTCTCGAGACAGGTGTTAAAGTTATTGACTTGCTTGTACCATTCCCAAGAGGTGGTAAAATGGGAATGTTTGGTGGTGCAGGAGTCGGAAAAACCGTTATCATGATGGAGATGGTACATAACATTGCTATGCAGCACGGTGGTATTTCTGTGTTTGCCGGTGTTGGAGAAAGAACCCGTGAAGGCAACGACCTTTACCACGAGATGAAAAATTCAGGTGTTCTTCCAAAGGCTGCATTGATTTATGGCCAGATGACTGAGCCTCCAGGAGCAAGGGCACGTGTTGCGCTGTCGGCTTTGGTAGCGGCTGAATATTTCCGTGATGAAGAAGGTCAGGACGTGCTTATATTTATTGATAATATATTCCGCTTCACTCAGGCTGGTTCGGAAGTATCAGCGCTTCTTGGTCGTATGCCGTCTGCTGTATGTTATCAGCCAACTCTTGCAGTTGACCTTGGTGAACTTCAGGAACGTATTACGTCTACAGACAAAGGTTCTATTACAGCTGTTCAGTGTGTATACGTGCCTGCTGACGACTTGACCGACCCTGCACCGGCAACAACCTTTGCCCATCTTGACGGAACCGTTGTTTTGTCAAGGCAGATTGTTGAGCTTGGTATATATCCAGCAGTTGATCCGCTTGATTCAACTTCAAGGATTCTTGATGCAAGTTATATTGGAGAAGAGCACTATCAGGTATCTCGTATGGTTCAGAATATACTTCAAAAATATAAAGAACTCCAGGATATTATCGCAATATTAGGTATGGACGAGCTCTCAGATGAAGATAAGCTTACTGTTGGGCGCGCAAGGAGAATTCAGCGATTTCTGTCTCAGCCCTTCCATGTTGCTGAAGCTTTTACAGGAACCGCAGGTAAATACGTTAAGATAGAGGATTCCGTTAGAGGTTTTAAAGAAATTTGTGAAGGCAAACATGACGGTGTTCCTGAGCAGGCATTTTATATGGTGGGGGGCATTGAGGAGGTACTAGAAAAAGCCAAGAAGATGGCAGAAGCATAATACTATCTTATATATATGAGGGTTAAAGTATGGCTGGAAATATTAAATTAGAAGTTGTCACCCCAGAGAAATCTGTAGTTAGCGAGGAGGCAAAGATAGTTGTTGCACCTGGCTCTCTTGGCGAATTTGGAGTACTCATAGGTCATACTCCTTTTTTGAGTACCCTGAAAGTTGGTTCCCTTCGTTATATGGATGCGAACAATGTTGAGAGATATGTTTTTATAAGCGGTGGGTTTGCCGAGGCGCTTCCAGGTAAAGTTACCGTACTGGCAGAATCTGCTGAAAGAAGACGGGATATAGACCTTGAACGTGCAAAGTCGGCTGTGGAACGTGCCCAGAAACGGTTGGCCGATATATCGAAAAAAGAGGATTTTGATTTCATAAGAGCAAGAGCAGCTCTTGAAAGAGCCTTGCACCGTCTCAAGCTTGCCGGTACAAGAGCATAATAATATTTATCATTAGCAGATATACAATAAATTATTACTGATGACGATAAGATAACTGATTGTATATAAAGAAAAAAGGACAGATCATGTAAATGGTCTGTCCTTTTTTTTGAATAATATTATAGAATAAATTATTTGTGGTTTTCTTCAATTTTGTTAGTAAAAACATTAAATTTAAAAGATAGGTAAAAAATGCAAACTGCTATTGACAGCGTCGCTGCAGTAATACTTGCTGCAGGTATGGGTACTCGCATGAAATCAAACAAAGCCAAAGTGCTACATGAAATTATTGGTAGACCTATGGTAATGTATGTTGTGGAAACCGCAAGAAAGGTTGTTGGGAATAATGTAGTATTGGTAATTGGTAATCAGGCCGATAAAATAAAAAAAATTGTATCTGAAAGAACCGATGTGATTTTTGCCATTCAGGAAAAGCAGCTTGGAACCGGGCATGCGGTTTTATGTGCACAACTTTATATACCGGAACATACAGATCAAGTTGTTATTTTATGTGGCGATGTGCCATTAATTACTAATTATACTTTAATGCGACTTATAGATGATCATATTAAGGCGATGCGAGATATATCAATTTTGGCAGTTGAGATAGATAATCCAAAAGGTTATGGTAGAATTCTGTTGGATGAAGATAGAAATGTTACTGGAATAGTTGAGGAAGCAGACGCAACAGAGGAACAAAAAGGTATAAAAACAATCAATACAGGCATTTACTGCGTTAAAAAAGATTATTTATTTGACTCATTAAAAAAGATTAAATCAGATAATGTCCAAGGCGAACTTTATCTTACCGATATTATTGGAATAGGGTATAAAGAAGGAAAAAATATTGGTGTACTGGTTGGCACTGATATCGAAGAGGTTATTGGGGTCAATAATCGCGAAGATTTAAAAAAAGCCGAAATAATTATGCGCAAGAGACTATATAAAACATCTTGACTTTAGTTGATAGTAAATATTATATTATTTAAAGTAGTATGAGGTGAAATATTGGATAACGCAGTTATTTTACAACAATTTGAAGAAATAGAAAAAAAAATTGAAAGATTGATTCAGGTTTGCAAATCGCAAGAAACAGCCAATTCTGAACTTAAAGAAAAAATTAAAAGATTAGAGGAGGAGCTTCAAATTAAGGTTGAGGCAGAAAACAATTATACAAAAGAGAAAGCTTTAGTTCGAGCAAAGATTGATAGTTTATTGGGCAAACTGGATGAAATTGTAGAGACCTAACTTATAATCAACAGAGATTGTTTAAGTAAAGGTATAATACTTAATTCATTGGAACAACTTGTAACAATAGATCTTTTTGGGCAATCATATACTTTTAAAACTGACTCAGAAGTTTCTAAAGCAGAAGAGATTGCTGATTTCCTTGTAAAGGAAGTTAATAAGGTAGAAAGTCAGCATTCAGTTAAAGCTTTAGATATTACAAAATTTACGATTTTAATTTTAGCTGCTTTGAATATAGCTAATAAAAACTTTGAGATTAAAAGGAATAATTCAGAGTTTCTAAATGATGTTTCTCAACGTTTAAATCGTATAATACGCACATTGGATGAAAATATAGTATAATGATTTATAATGACGAGTTGAGACCAAATGAAATAAGTTGCTTTTGTAAGCTGTATTTAATTTACCCCTGCCGTGTTCGTGTTTGGAAGACGTTCTTTGACCCAACAGCATTTTAAAGGGAGCTTTCTCTAGTTTTGGTGTGCATGTTCTGCTTGTACAGAAAAGCCTAAAGAAACTATAAGGCGCCCACTTTTTTAATTTGGTTCAAAGACCTCCCACACGGCACTGTGGTGGGGGTTCCCCTAAATTTGGAAACCCTTGACCTTATATTTTTCTTTCAATAATTCTATCCTAGTTTCACCTCATTATTTTTTTCAACAGCTTAACAGAATTATCGAGAAATTATCATTAGAATTAGGCCGAGTTAATATTATTCTATTTAGATAATTCTTTGGATTAAGTTGAAACCTTTCATGGGAGATTTATAATGGATGTATATATAGTTCTAATAGGCATAGGTGCCTTTATTATAGGTTTTGCCATTGCCTATTGGGTGAAAGGAAAAATGCTATTCGAGAAAGTCAAGTCTGCTGAAGAAGAGGTTTCACGAATATTAAATGACGCTAAGCGTAAATCAGAGACTCTGTTAAAGGAAGCAAAGATTGAATCTAAAGATATTCTTTACAAGATGAAGGCTGAGTTTGATGCGGAAACTAAAGAGACTAAAAGTGAATTGAAAAAAAGAGAGAATAGGTTGATGCAAAAAGAGGAAAATATTGACCATAAAATCGATCAATTTGAACGGAAAGAACGGGATTTTGTTCAAAAAGATAAGATCATGGCTAAGAGGGAGAAAAATATTGAGCAAAGCGAGCTGAAATATAATGAATTAATCGAAGAACAGAAAACCCAGCTTGAAAAAATTTCTGGTTTAACAGTAGAGCAGGCTAAGGAACTATTGATAAGGGCAATGGAGAACGAAGCGCGATATGAAGGTGCTAAACTTATCAAAAGGATTGAAAATGAAGCAAAAGAGGAAGCAGACAAAAGAGCCAAAAATATAATGGCTACTGCTATTCAAAGATATGCTGGGGATTTTGTAGCTGAACGGACAGTCTCTGTAGTACAGTTGCCAAACGATGAGATGAAGGGACGAATAATAGGAAGAGAAGGGCGTAATATCCGTGCAATTGAAGCGGCAACAGGCATTGATCTCATTATTGACGATACTCCAGAGGCAGTTATTCTTTCTGGTTTTAATCCTGTAAGACGAGAAATTGCTAGACTTTCTTTAATGAGATTAATATCTGATGGTAGAATACATCCAGCT
>JAHIKR010000269.1 GCA_018897415.1 Pseudomonadota bacterium | reverse complement strand
TTTTTTTACGTCGAATTTTTCAGGTTCTACTGAAAGAAGAAAAGGGTGATATGGGGATAGTTCTCGCAGCTTTTCTAAAAGCCTGTCGTATTCGAGATCGCTTACAAGCAGTTTTCCCTTTCTGTAAGCCTCATTATACTTTTTCAGAATTTCGACTAAAGCTTCAATATCTTCCATTACTTTCAACAAATATAATGAACTGATAGTTATAGTTTTTAATTTGGCGCTTCGCTATTTTATCCCGAACCCTAAGTAACTTCTCAAAAAGTTTTAGTCGCCACGCTCGTACTTGAAGGACACCTTCACCTTTGCACGGTAAGTACGGACCTTTCCGTCCTCCAACTGCATGTCAAGTTCGACTACCTCGGCAATGCGAAGATTACGCAACGACTGCGAAGCCGTCTCCACAGCGGCTGCAGCAGCTTTTTCCCACGACTCGGTGCTTGTTCCAACCAACTCGATTATCTTGTATACACTATCCGTCATCTCACTCTCCTTTCACCCACACGCATTTGATGAGCTTGCAGGCACCATGGTTGATACCTAATATTTTAGCCTTATCTTTATGGAATTCGCATGTGCATCAAGTCCTTCTATTTCAGCAAGTCGGATTATGTCTTTTGCTTCTCGTCTGAAGGCTTCTTTAGAATAATGAATTAGACTTGTCTTCTTGACAAAGTTATCTACAGATAGGGCTGAAGCAAATCTGGCTGTTCCTGCGGTAGGAAGTACATGGTTTGGCCCGGCTATATAATCGCCGACAGGCTCTGGCGTGTAATCCCCGACAAATATAGCGCCGGCATTTTTGATCTTTCCGATATACTCAAATGGATTATCTATGTGAAGCTCCAAGTGCTCCGGGGCAATCCTGTTTGCAAGTTCTATACAGCTTGTGAGATCAGGCATAACTATAATTGCTCCGTAGCTGTCAAGAGACTTTCCGGCAATATCCTTTCTGTCAAGATTCATTAACTGCTCTTCTACTGCTGTGGCAACGGCTCTTGCTGTTTCTTCGGAATTTGTTACGAGTACAGCGGAAGCCATTGTATCGTGTTCTGCCTGTGAAAGCAGATCAGCCGCCGTGAATTCCGGGTTTGCCGTGCCATCTGCGATTATCAGTATTTCACTTGGGCCCGCTATCATGTCTATTCCGACTGTTCCTGAAACAATTTTTTTAGCCAAAGTAACATAAATATTTCCGGGTCCGACTATGACGTCGGTTTTTGGAACCGTTTCGGTTCCATAAGCTAATGCGGCAATTGCCCATGCGCTTCCAAGCTTGTAAATTTCTTTTATTCCTACTTTTTTTGCAGCAACAAGAAGATGGGGATTTACAGTTCCGTCTTTTGTGGGAGGGGTTGCCATTGCTATAGACTTTACACCGGCTATTTTTGCGGGAATTGCACCCATAAGGACAGAAGATACAAGGGGGGTTTTCCCTTCCTTTCCACCGGGCACGTAAACTCCGGCAGAGTCAACAGGATTAACTATCTGCCCCAGAAATGTGCCGGGACGGTCTGTATTTATCCAGGAATTACATAATTGGTGTTTATGAAATGATTCGATCTGAGCTATTGCTCTGTTTAATGATCGTATAAATGGTTTTCCAACTTTTTTTGCAGCGGCTTCAATTTCATCCGGCGTTACCTTGATCGATTTTATTGAAAGGCCGGGGCAGTCAAATTTGTTTACGTATTTAATGAGTGCTTTGTCGCCATTTTTTCTGACATCTTCAAGGATCTGCGCAACTTGATGATAATCTTTTTTCTTAAAACCGAGTCCCCGGTTTATAATAGATGTGATCCTTTTTTCAGCCGATTTAGAAGGGTATGTATAAATTTTCATATCAATAACTACCTTGTCCTGTTTTTGGCGTTGTTGAAAGTAGGTCAATTTATAATATAAGCTAACTGTTTGTCAACTTAGGAGGGACTTTCGGGTGCAATTCTTGAAATATAAAATACTGATTGACATATTAATGTCTATCTGTGCAAATAAAATTTTTTAACGGTCTGGCAAAGCTATGATAAAAGATAGAAGAAATATTGGAGAAAAACATTATGGAAAACAGAATCTATAATTTTAATGCAGGACCAGCAGCCCTTCCCCTGAGCGTTCTTGAGGAGATAAAGGATTCGTTTTTAAATTATGCCGGCTCAGGAATGTCGGTTACAGAGATAAGCCACAGGTCAAAGTGGTTTGATGATATAATAAATGATGCTATTGAAAGAATAGAGCGCCTCTTAAATCTGGATGAAGATTTTCACGTGCTTTTCATTCAGGGGGGAGCCAGTATGCAGTTTTGCATGATTCCCATGAATTTTCTTAAAAAAGGAAGTATCGCAGATTATGTTAATACAGGTACATGGTCTACTAAAGCAATAAAGGAAGCTGTGATTCTGGATAAAAAAGTAAATATCGCAGCTTCTTCTGAAGATAAAGATTTTACATATATACCCCGCAATATCCAGTTCAGCCCCAACAGCGTTTATGTTCATATTACATCAAACAATACAATAAAGGGTACCCAGTGGGCATCTTTTCCCGATACCGGCGGCGTTCCGCTAATAGCTGATATGTCTTCTGATATAATGAGCAGGCCATTAGATACGAACAAGTTCCGCCTGATATATGCGGGAGCTCAAAAAAATATCGGCCCTGCAGGTGTTTGCATGGTGATAATTCATGATGATATGTTGGAACTGGTGCAGGATAATTTGCCCACCATGTTGGATTATACAACCTATTCTTCCAAAAATTCAATGTATAACACTCCTCCGTGCTTTGCTATTTATACTATTCAGCTTGTTATGAAATGGCTTGAAGAAGAAGTTGGCGGATTAGGGAAGATGGAGAAAATAAACCATAAGAAGGCTGAATTATTATACAGTTTTATTGATTCAAGTGACTTTTATAAAGGCACTGCAGAACAGGGTAGCAGATCATTAATGAATGTTACTTTCCGCCTTCCGAACGAAGATCTGGAAAAACGTTTTGTTGATCAGGCGCTTGAGAACGGCATGGATGGACTTAAGGGGCACCGTTCAGTTGGAGGTTGCAGAGCGTCTATATACAATGCAACAACTATCGAGGCAGTTAAGGCTTTAACTGACTTTATGAAGACTTTTGAAAAGAAAAATGGATAGCTTCATGCAGGGGTCAGCGGGCAGGGGTTATGATAAAAATTTCTTTAAAAATTGCCCCGTATAAGACTCATCAATTTCAGCTATCTCTTCTGGCGTTCCAAATCCAATAACTTTTCCCCCTTCATCGCCTCCTTCAGGGCCAAGATCTATTATGTAATCGGCTGACTTGATAACATCCATGTTGTGTTCGATTACAATAACCGTATTACCCGCATCCACAAGTCTGTTAAGCACGTTAAGAAGTTTCTGTATATCGTCGGCATGAAGACCGGTTGTAGGCTCGTCAAGTATATATATTGTTTTTCCCGTACCTTTTTTGCTGAGTTCGCGTGACAGCTTGACACGCTGGGCTTCTCCTCCCGATAGAGTTGTAGCCTGCTGGCCGAGATGGATGTAACCTATGCCAACGTCAACAAGTGTCTGCAGTTTTGACCGTATTTTGGTCATATTCTCAAAAAACTTAACAGACTGATTTACAGTCATATCGAGAACATCCGCTATATTTTTGCCCTTGTACTTGACTTCGAGAGTTTCGCGGTTGTATCTTTTTCCGTGACACACATCGCATGTAACATAAACGTCCGGCAGGAAATGCATTTCTATCTTTATTATGCCGTCGCCGTTACATGCCTCGCATCTTCCGCCCTTAACATTGAAGCTGAAACGACCCGGCTTGTATCCCCGCATTCTTGCTTCAACTGTTCTTGAAAAAAGTTCTCTTATAAAGGTAAATACACCTGTATAAGTTCCGGGATTGGAACGGGGCGTTCTACCAATTGGAGACTGGTCAATATTAACCACTTTATCGATTTGGTCGAGTCCAGCTATATTTTGGTGCTTCCTTGATGGTATCCTGCTGTGATACAGCCGCTGGGCAAGAGAACGGTATAGTGTCTCAAGAACAAGGGTAGATTTCCCGGAGCCGGATACACCTGTTATACAGATGAAACAGCCAAGTGGAAATTCCACATCAATATTTTTTAGATTATTTCCGGAGGCTCCTTTGATCACTAGTTTTTTCCACGAAACTTTGCGCCTTCTTGATGGTACCTCAATTTTTTTCCGGCGAGAAAGATACTGGCCGGTCAATGAATTTTTGTCCTTTAAAAGTTCTTTCGGCGTCCCTGAAAATACTACTTGTCCGCCGTTAATACCGGCACCCGGCCCCATGTCTATTACATAATCAGAAGATAGTATCGTTTCTTCATCATGCTCTACAACAAGAATTGTGTTTCCATAATTGCGCATTTGCAGAAGCGTTCCAATCAGACGTTGATTATCCCTCTGATGAAGGCCGATACTAGGCTCATCTAAAACATACAGAACTCCCGTTAATTTCGATCCGATCTGTGTGGCAAGACGTATTCTTTGGCTTTCTCCGCCTGAAAGAGTGTATGCTGATCTGTCAAGAGTAAGATATGACAGGCCCACATTGTCAAGAAAACCTAATCTTTCAGTAAGTTCTTTTAGAATTCTTTTGGCAATGATCTTTTTTTTGCCGGAAAGTTCCAGCTTTGTTAAAAAAGTATATGCTTTTGTCACGGTAAAAGCTGTTATCTCAGATATGGTAAGCCCGCCGACTTTTACCGACCTGCTTTCTTTATTTAATTTTGTACCTTGGCATTCCGGACAGGGACGGAAGCTAATGTAGTACCTGATTTCCTCTCTTGCCTGGTAAGAATCCGTTTCTATGTATCGCCTTTCTAATCTTGGAATTATACCTTCAAATGGTTTTCTATAATTAAAACGTCGGTTATTTCGTTCAAAATAGAATGATATCTGTTCATCTCCTGATCCATAAAGAAGAACATTTTTAAAATTATCCGGCAGATTTTTATAGGGTGTATAGATATCAACGCCATAATGCATGGTCAGCGCGTCTAAAAATTCAAAAAAAAGAACTGTATTTCTGCCTGCCCACGGAGCAACAGCGCCTTCTCTTAAAGATAGTTCGGGATTTGGTATTATCAGGTCAGGGTCAAATACATTGGTTGAGCCAAGGCCATCGCATTTCGGGCATGCGCCTTGCGGAGAATTAAAGGAAAAACTGGCTGGTGTAAATTCAGGATAGCTTATGCCGCAAGTTATACATGCTGATTTTTCACTAAATAGAATAGACTCTTTGTCTGGAATATCAATATTTGCGATACCGTCTGACAGAGATATTGCAAGTTCTAAAGAATCTGCGAGCCTGTTTTTAATATTTTCTTTAACAATCAAACGATCGACAACTACATCAATGGTATGCTTTTTGTTTTTATCAAGATTATAAACATCTTCTATTTCAAGAATTTCACCGTTAATTCTTACACGAGCGAAACCATCTCTTTTAAGGTGCTTTAAGAGTTTTTCATGAGTCCCTTTCTGGCCGGTAACAATGGGCGATAAAATAGTTATTCTAGTCCCTTCGGTCATTGCCATTACTTTATCTACGATCTGGTCAAGTGTTTGCGAAGTGATAGGTTTACCGCATTTATAACAGTGAGGTGTACCGATTCGTGCAAATAGAAGACGGAGATAGTCATAAATTTCGGTAACTGTACCAACGGTTGATCTGGGGTTATGACTTGCTGTTTTTTGTTCAATTGCAATTGCTGGCGATAGGCCGTCAATCATGTCGACATCGGGTTTATCCAGGCGCTCAAGGAACTGGCGTGCATAAGTAGAAAGAGATTCAACATACCTGCGCTGTCCTTCTGCATAAAGGGTGTCAAAAGCAAGTGTCGATTTGCCTGAGCCCGATAAACCCGTTATAATAACTAATTTATTTCTGGGCAGTTCGACGTCTATATTTTTCAGGTTATGCTGTCTTGCGCCGTGTATTATTATTTTTTCAGATTCCATATAATTTCTTATAGATAGCCTGTTCGGCAGCCATATTTATTGCCGCAACAAGGCTTCCAGGATCTGCTTTTCCAGTTCCTGCAATATCATAAGCAGTCCCATGGTCAACAGAGGTTCTAATTATTGGCAGACCAAGAGTTGTATTAACTCCATCGGTAAAGTGCAGCATCTTAAATGGGATAAGCCCTTGATCGTGATACATGCAGACAACAGCATCATAACGTCCTTTTGCAGCATGATAAAATACGGTGTCAGGAGGGAAGGGGCCTGAAACATCAAACCCTTTCTTCCTTGCTGAATCTATTGCCGGCGAAATAATTTTTTCTTCCTCATCTCCAAACATTCTTTCTTCCCCGGCATGAGGGTTTAAGCCAGCTACAGCGATTCTGGGACTTTCGAAACCAAATTGATAATGAAGAGCATTCCATGTAATTTGTATAGTTTTAACAATTTGTTCTTTTGAAAGTTCGGCTGAAACATTTTTTAAGGGAATGTGAATGGTTGCAAGAACCACGCGAAGTTTTTTGCCAGCCAGCATCATTGCAAAATCGTCGGTTTTAGTGTGCTCTGCAAGGAGTTCTGTGTGACCGCTGAACTTGCTGCCAGCCTTCCGCATGGCGGCCTTATTTATAGGGCATGTAACAATGGCCCCGATACTTCCACTGATTGCCATATCTATCGCAGTTGTTATGTATTTTATCATCGCATTCCCTGTTTGAACTGTTGGTTTGCCCCAGAATATTTTATCCTTATTAAGTTCAGAAAGGCATAAAACATCAACCTGCCCGGATTGATATGTGCATGAAACAGGGGTTTTAACATCTTTTATCTTAAGAGTACTTGATGTGCTTTCTTTTGCAAGTTCCAGCACTCCTAAATCTCCTATTACGAGAGGTTTGCAGGTTTTATAAATTGAAGGGGATGAGAGAGCCTTGAGTATAATCTCAGGGCCGATACCAACAGGATCTCCCATGGTAATACCTATAACGGGACGATAAGTATTCATTATGACCTTAATTTTAAAGTGGTTACCAGTAAAACCGAAATTTTTAATATATTACATGTTGCATATTATTTTCAAACAAATTAATTAATCGGCTTAAACTACCTACTCTGGGGGTTGGTAATTTGACTAAATTGTTTTTAACTATATGATGAATTTCGGAATAATTTTTTTAAAATTGTACTATGTGATTTTTTTTGAAAATTAGAGATAATTGAAGAATTAGCAAGAATTTTGAATAGGACATTATTGTAAAGAATTATGCTTATGAGGATCAATCTACATAAAATATTTGAAGAAAAGCTCCGTTAAAAAAATGTTTGTATTTAGAGCTAGTTGTCTTTAAATTAAAATATATATTAATAAAAACAAATAACTATAAATTGTTAATAACTTTTTAACAAATAGGCTTAAAACATTATTCTTCAGGTTTGACAAAAAATAACTTACAGCTTAATTTAGCCATCAAATTCTGATTTGAGTTTGCATGGACCTATTTAGATCCTGTGAGCAGATTCTTCTTGTCGATGTTTTAAAAATCCTTTTTAAATTTATGTTTGAATGTTTTGCATAATTTACATTTCTTGAAAGATATATTGTAACCCTTTCTAACCAATACTATTTTTTTCAAAAATCGAGATTTTTTCTTTTTTGCTGAGTTGTGTCATCTAAATAGACATAATTAACCTTAACTTTTTTTGGATATAGATTGTAAAGCCCTATGGAACAAATGTGGGAAGAAGTAAAATCGTCGATTAAAAAACAAATTCCTGGTCATAGTTACAGAATGTGGATTGAGCCTGTGGAGTTTATAGAATTCAAGGGGAGCTGTGTTGTGCTTTCCTGTGCGAATGCTTTCTCAAAAAAGCATATTCTAGAGCAATATGGTTCAATTATAGCATCAGAAATAAAAAGAGCTTCAGGGAAAGAATACAACCTTGGACTCGAGATTTCCTGTAAAAACTTTAAAAAAGAGAACTCAGGTTTTAAAAAAGATAATAGTATTCAGCTCCCTTTGCCTGGAGTTAATGCGCGTCCGTATAATGGCCGCCTATTAAGAAGAGATTTTACTTTTGATCAGTTTGTTGTCGGCAACAACAATGATTTTGCTTACTTAGCAGCACTTTCCCTGGCTTCAAAAAAGAATTTGCAGCAAAATTCCTTATTTTTATTATCAAAGACTGGAATGGGGAAAAGCCATCTTTCTCAGGCTATTGGTCACCATATAATATCTCAATATCCAACAGAACATGTATATTATATAACCGCTGAAGATTTTACCAATGAAATGGTTGATGCTTTTAGGAATGGTTTAATTGATAAATTCAAAAAAAAATACAGAAATGAATGTGACGTATTGCTGCTTGAAGATGTACATTGTTTAAGTGGGAAGGAGCGTACACAGATCGAGCTGGCTTTTATTCTTGATTATCTTTTTGAGGCAGATAAGAAAATAATTTTTTCAAGTTGTTACCTTCCTTCTGACATTCCCAAACTTAACGAAAAATTGGTGTCTAGGTTTTCATACGGTGTTATTTCAAATATTGACTCTCCTAGTTTCAGAACAAGAGTCAGAATACTACAGAAAAAATCTGAAAATAATGGGTATAATTTACCTGAGGAAGTAATCGACTATTTAGCCAGCGAGCTGACAGAGGATGTCAGGCAACTTGAGGGCGGACTTATAGGAGTTACAGCCAAGTCATCGATTCTCGGGGTGCCGATCGATCT
>JAHIKR010000268.1 GCA_018897415.1 Pseudomonadota bacterium | reverse complement strand
TGATTAAAATATTGTGGATTTGAATTGTCTCAAGATCATTATCTTTCTTCGATTTATCTTTCCGGCGAATAACAGCGCGTACCCTTGCTATTAAAATTCTTGGGCTGAAAGGCTTAGTTATGTAATCATCAGCCCCAAGTTCCAGGCCGGCAACTATATCCGCCTCCTCTCCCTTGGCTGTTAGCATAATGATCGGAATATGTAACGTCTTGGAATCACTTTTCAAGATTTTAGTAACTTCAAGTCCGTCTATTCCAGGAAGCATAAGATCCAGGACTATAAGATCAGGCTTTTCTGAAGCGGCCTTTTGAAGACATTTCTCACCAGAAGATGCGCTGACTACTTTATAGCCTTCTCTGTTAAGGTTATATTTCAGCAGCTCAAGGATATCTTCTTCGTCATCTACAACAAGTATTTTTTCTTTTGCCATAGTATTTTTTCCTTTTAACATTATAAATTCTTTATTCATATTAACATAAAGTTAGTATAATATTAATTTTTTATTAAAAATACCATTAGTATCCAAATTTTTTAACTAATCAGGTAAATAGACTGAAGGCCGAAGGCTGTCAGGAAATATAAGGTAAATAGGCTGAAGGCCGAAGGCTGTCAGGAACTTCAGCCTTCAGACTTCAGCCTAAAATATTATTTAAAATTTAAATATCAAAATACAGGAAGAACTCGTGCGGGTGTGGGCGAAGTTTTACAGGATTAACTTCATTCTCTGTTTTGTATTCTATCCACGTGTCTATTACATCTTTTGTAAATACATCGCCTTTAAGTAAAAATTTGTGATCTTCTTTTAATGCCGAAAGCGCTTCATCTAAAGAACCAGGAGCTGAAGGAATGTTTGCAAGTTCCTCTGGTGGAAGTCCGTATATGTTCTTGTCCAATGGCTCACCTGGATCAATCTTGTTCTCTATACCATCTATTACTGCCATTAGCATTGCTGAAAATGCCAGATAACCATTGCAGGAAGGATCAGGTGTCCTGAACTCTATTCGTTTAGCTTTGGGTGATGCTGAGTACATAGGTATTCTTATAGCTGCACTGCGGTTGCGGCTGGAATATGCCAGATTAACCGGCGCTTCAAATCCTGGCACAAGTCTCTTGTAAGAGTTTGTGGTCGGATTGGTAAAAGCACATAATGCCCCGCAGTGCTTCAGTATCCCGCCTATGGCATATAAAGCCTCCTGCGATACACCGGCGTATTTGTCTCCTGCAAAAAGCGGCTCTCCATCCTTCCATATGCTTATATGGGTATGCATGCCTGTACCGTTGTCTTCAAAAAGAGGCTTGGGCATAAAGGTCACAGTATGATTCTTACGATAAGCTACGTTCTTTAAAACATACTTGAACCACATGAGCTGGTCTCCCATCTGCACCAAAGGCTTAAATCTCATGTCTATCTCTGCCTGACCAGCAGTAGCTACCTCATGATGCTGACATTCTACATCTATCCCCAAACCTTCTAATGTCAGAAGCATCTCTGTGCGTAAATCCTGAAACTTATCCATTGGTGGAACAGGGAAATACCCTTCCTTGTGGCGAGGCTTGTACCCCAGGTTGGGGCACTCTTCCCTGCCGGTATTCCAAACACCTTCTACTGAGTCAACCTCATAAAATGCCATATTCCTTGATGACTCAAACTTTACATCGTCAAATATAAAAAACTCTGCCTCTGGTCCAAAATACGCTGTGTCTCCAATACCAGTGCCTTTAAGGTATGCTTCAGCTTTCTGGGCTATGTAGCGAGGATCTCTTGAGTATGACTCACGAGTGAGCGGGTCAACTATGTTGCCAATAAGAACAAGTGTCGGTACCTCAAAAAACGGATCCATCTTGGCTGTCGCAGGGTCTGGTACCACCAACATATCACTGGCGTTAATTGGCTGCCAGCCCCTTATACTGGAGCCGTCAAAACCAAATCCATCCTCAAATGAGGACTCGTCTAACTCGCTTAACGGCACTGTAAAATGCTGCCATACTCCAGGAAAATCCAGAAAACGTAAATCAACTACCCTGGCACCATTCTCTTTTGCCATTGCCAATACATCTTTTGGTGTCATTATTTTATCCTCCAAATTTAGTTAATATAATTATTATCTAAACTGCATCCTTTCCTCTTTCTCCCGTGCGCACTCTTATTGCTTCTTCAACAGGAAATACAAAAATCTTTCCATCTCCTATTTTACCAGTATTCGAAGCCTTTATTATGGCTTCAACAACCTTGTCGGTCTTATCTGATTCAACAACTATTTCAATCTTAATTTTCGGTATAAAGTCCACCAAATACTTGGCACCACGGTAGATTTCCTTATGACCCTTTTGGCGGCCGTGGCCCTTAACCTCCGAAATAGTCATTCCATGAACACCTATTTCACTTAATATATCTTTTACATCATCAAGTTTAAAAGGTTTTATGATCGCCTCGATCTTATTCATTGTTTCTCACCTCTTTATATTAAATTCGTATATTAATACATAAAAATGTAGATATATCTGATAAATTTTAAATCAAAATGTATAGCCAACCTCACTGTGCTGTGACAGATCAAGCCCCTGAACTTCTTCTTCATCTGAAACCCTGAGGCCAATGGTCATATCAATAATTTTACAAATAATTGACGTTACTACAATAGAAAATACAATTCCGAGACATATAAAACTATGCAAAACAGTTGTCAGCACATTTTTGGAACGCACCAATCCCCCGTAAAAAAGGGATAAACCAGGTGTCATAAACATAACCAAAGCTGTTGCAACAAGCATAAATGCTGTGTCTCCTGAGTTAATCATAATTTTTTGCCTTCCTTTTGATTCTCTTTTTATAATAGCGTTGTCCCAAAAATAAAGTTTAATAGACTTTGCTTATTAGCAACAAATATGCCAAAAAAGACATATCAATAATAAAATCTATTAATTCAACAAGATATATATATTGGAGGGAAAAAAGATAAAATATAATGTTACAAATTTGTAAGTAACATATGCAATATTTACAAATTTGTAGGCAGCGGATTTGCTTGGCAGATTAGTTGTTTGGTCCTTCAGGCAATAGCATCGTCTCCTATCATCGAACTGGTTTGATATTCAGCCTGCATTTCAACCTTTACCATCATCACCCTTTGTGATATTAAATCTTGCGACCCGATCATTTTCTAACAAAAGAGAAGGAGGAAATCATGAAAAGGTTTTGGCATATCAACTTGAGCGGGTTAACATTTTTGTAGTTTTTAGGTCGAAATTTAACATAAATGTAATTATATGACTTATTATTTTATTAATTAATAAATGTATCTTTCTGAATTAACACAAATTATTTAGGTCTCAAATTTTAATGGCATACCTATTGCTTATTTATTCTTAACACTAAATTACAAGGATACTATAAGGAGTGAAAATATAATGTGTCGTTTATTTGCAATAACCAGCGATAAGCCTTTGTCTCCAATGAAAGCAATAGAGGCGTTGGATGTTATGCGTGAAGGGCATGACGGTTCTGGCGTTGGCCTTTTTTTGCGCGATCTGGGAGGGCCTTTTGAAAATATGAAGGATGCCCCCATTATGTCAGGCATTTTCAGCGAAAAGGGGCTAAAACGTCTTGACACATTTATGATGGAAATTGGTTTTATGACCAAATACAAACTGACAATTAAAGTTCCTAAAACGCCGCCGCCAGGAGTGCCAAAGAGAGATATTTATCTTATACGTGCCTATGAATATCCAGAGGAGTGGGATGGATTAAGTCGTAAGGAGTTGCATGAAAGACTTCTTATAATACGTCTTCAGCTCCGCGAAATGGGGGAAGAAAAAAAGGATATGATCGTATTTTCTTTCTGGCCGGACACAATTATGATCAAAGAAATCGGCAGCCCCATGGACGTCGCAAGCTATTTAAAACTCGACCGCAAAGAACTGGAAGCCGGGGTAATAATGGCACAGGGTAGACAAAATACAAATTATGAAATTAATCTTTATGCTTGTCATCCTTTTTTTATCCAGGGTTTTTCCACTATGACCAATGGAGAAAATACAGCATTCATCCCGATCAGGGAATATCTTACATCAAGAGGTTTTCACGGGTATATGGGATATCAATCAGATTCAGAAGTCTTCACGCATATTCTACACTATACATTTACAAAGCTCGGACTTGGTATTGAAGCTTATAAACATATTATAACTCCGCTTCAGAATGAAGATATTAAAGATCACCCAGATGCTTTCTTTTTAAAACAGTTAAAACATTCTTGCAGAAGACTTATAATAGA
>JAHIKR010000267.1 GCA_018897415.1 Pseudomonadota bacterium | reverse complement strand
TAAAAAAACAGTTTTTAAAAATAATTTTGTATTCCCCATACTATCACTTGCTTTCTTAATCATGTTTATCTATGCCTTTATACCTCCCAATCAATCAAAGGCATATATCACTATTGCCGGTAAGTGGCTTAAGCAAAATATGCCGCAGCAGTCAAAACTCTATACAAATAGCCCCCAACTTTCCTATTACTCCGGGAAAAAATTTATAGAATGGGATGTTTCCGATAACCTTACAATACCGCAGTGGTCATCTGATGACTTTGTTGCTTTAAAAACAAAACAAAAGCATTATGAAAAGATAAAAAACACATTATCTTCTCTAGAACTCAAACCTGGCAAAACATTTGCAAATAAAGAAGAGGCGATGATTGTTATTTTCGAGTTCATAAAAGATAAAAGTAATGAGGGATCAAATTCCGTAACAGACTGATATTTCACCCCTCTTTCTGATTTATATAATTTTCCTTAGATGCCAATGCCTAATCCAATAGTAACAGCCCTAATACCGAACTATAAAACCCTTAAAGTAACCAAGCTATGCCTGCGCCTTTTGCGCAAATATACTGATCCGAAAAAAATCGACATAATCGTCATTGATAATGATTCCCGGGACAACTCTCTGGAATATCTGAAAAGCCTTGAATACATAACGCTCATTGAAAGAAAGAAAAAACAGGACGACACTCCATCTTTATCTCACGCGAGAGCTCTGGACCTTGCCATGGACCAGGTCACCTCACCCTATGTTCTTTCCATGCACACAGATACCTTTGTTAAACATTCAGACTGGCTTGATACCTTATTGGCAGAAATGGAAAAAGAGTCAATTATTGCCGGAGTCGGTTCATGGAAACTTGAGAATAAGCCTTTTATAAAAAGACTGGCCAAGGCTATTGAGTACCAATGGGAAAGCGCCTATTACCGCCTGATCGGTAAAACAGATCACGCCCTGGAAGGAAAGGGCCAAAACTTCCTTTACCTGCGAAGCCATTTAGCTCTTTACCGAATGGATTTAATAAGAAAACACAATCTAAGTTTTGCAGACGGTGAAGAAACCGCCGGCAAAATAATGCATAAAAAGCTGGTTGATAATGGCTACAAGATGGTTTTTCTTGAATCGACATTTCTCAGTAAATATGTCATCCATCTAAATCACGCCACCATGGTGCTTCATCCGGAACTTGGCGCCAGAAAAAGTACTATCAGAAAAGGCCTAAAACGCATCAATAAAGCTCTAAAGGATTTAAACGCCGAACAGATACTTATGGATGATTCTCTTGATTATTAATGATGCAATTAATTGTTAACACACAATATCTTCGCTCAGGAAGAAATTTAGAAGTTCCCTTCAGAATTCTTCTGGGATCAGATGGGTCTACTGCTGAACTCGTCTGCAATCAAATACTGCGCATGATTCCGGGAAAGCGGCTGGTGTGTGCTGGTGAATGGGATGAAAAGCCGGTTGCAGTAAAAATATTTTTAAGCTCCGTAAGAGCCAGACAGCACAGTGATCGTGAGATAACAGGAATAAATGCCTTAAAAAATGCCGGAATAAAAACGCCGGCTCTTCTGCTTCAGAGCAATTTACAGCAAGATAACACTCCAGTTCTGGTCTTTCAAAGAGTTATGCCCGCCCTTAATCCCCACGAAGTTTTTGATATGGCTGAAACTGATGAAAAGCGCAGTGAATTACTTAAACGCATAGCAGTTGTAATAGCTGAACAGCATGAGACCGGCCTCAAACAGAAAGATCTTCATTTAGGGAATTTTCTCATCTCCGACAATGACATTTATACAATTGACGGTGATACCGTTGATACAGGCCAAACAGGAACACCCCTGCCAAAAGCAATGAGCCTGAATAATTTAGGGTTATTCCTGGCTCAACTCAATCCAAACTTCGACCATTTGTTCTCTGCTGTTTTTCAGGCATACACAGCAAAAAGATCATGGCCACCAGATAGCAGTCTATTTAACCAGTTATTAAAAGAAGTAAAATCGCAAAGAAAAAACAGAAGTAAAAAATATCTGCACAAAATTTTCCGCGAATGCACTTCTTTTGTGTGCTATAAATCATGGAGCAGCTATATGGTCTGTAACCGCAACTCTTATTACGGAGAAATGAAAAAATTACTTTCAGATCCCGACTCTGCAATTGGTTCAAGCAGACTGCTCAAGGACGGAAACAGTTCAACAGTTGCTCTGGCTGAAGTAAACGGCAAGCTTCTGGTAATTAAAAGATACAATATCAAAAATTTCGGACATGCCTTAAAGAGATGTCCTCGTAATACCCGTGCATGGTCTTCATGGCGCAATGCTCACAGACTGGAGCTTCTGGGGATTCCAACTCCAAAACCAATAGCATTTCTTGAAAAAAGGTGGGGACCTTTTCGGTCAACTTCATATTGCATATCAGAATACATTGATGGAACAGATCTATACCGCCTGATTACTTCTGATAGATCAAAAGAAATTAACATAGAAGCTCTGAGTATAAAGTTCGGAGAAATGCTTAAATTGCTCGCGGACGCAAACATGAGTCATGGTGATTTTAAAGCCACAAACTTTATAGTAGCCGGCGAAAAGCTGTATATTATCGATATAGAAGGCATGCGTGAACATAGTTGCAGATGGGGTCTAAGAAAATCACTGAAACGTGATTGCAGGCGATTTACGAAAAACTGGAAGGATATGCCGGAAGTTGCCAGAATATTTCAGGACCAGATCAGAAAGATCAAATTATAAAAGGACATGAGCAAACTCAGCACTAAACGCCATTCCTGGAATGTAACACCAGATAAAGCACGTAAAATCCAGCAAAAATTAAACAAAAAAGTTATTACCAAGGATCAATTAGGGCATGTCAGCTTTGTGGGGGGGCGCAGATAGTGTCCCAAAATTCTCTTCCAGCTTGAAAAATTCGGGCTAATTATGCGTCGGCGTTGAAATTTTTGAAAAATCAGCAAACATACCAAACATGTCCGCTATATTGATAAGCAGAGCAAGTCTGTTTTCGCGAATCTTTTTATCTTCAGCCATAACCATGACTCCGTCAAAAAAATCATCCACTACATTGCGCAAAGAAGCAATATCATAAAGGGCCTGGTCAAAAAGTCCTTTATCAAGATCATCTAACACCTTTTTATTAACCTTTTTGTAAGCTTCATAAAGAGCTGTCTCGCATTTATCCTGAAACAGATTTTCATCAACGTCTTTGCTTTTGGGGATTTCAGCTTTTTTTATTATATTAACCACCCGTTTGAAAGCGATAGATAAAGGTTCAAAGTCAGGTTTTGTCTTAAGATTTTCTAAGGCTCTGGCTCTGTTCCATATATTTGGAACATGGTCTGCTGTAACACTTATTGTTGCTGATATAATATCTTTTGAAAATCCTTCTTCTGCAAGAAGATAGGCTATACGATTTTTCAGAAAAGAATATACATCATCAACATTTTTCTTAAACTCCTGATCAGTTTTTTGAGAAAAAAGTTTCATACTCTTTTCTATCATCTCAATTAAAGAAAAAGAGAAGCTTTTGCTGAGCATGATCTGAACAATGCCGATGCCCTGCCTCCGAAACGCATAAGGATCAGAAGCCCCGGTCGGAATAAGCCCCGCAACAAAACATCCGCATATTGAATCAATCTTGTCTGCTATGCTGAGGATAGAACCAATAAGCGTTTCTGTAAGCGGCCCACCGGAATAGCTGGGCCGGTAATGCTCCTCAATCGCATATGCTACATCATCCGGTTCTCCGGCATTCAAAGCATAAATTCTTCCCATAACGCCCTGAAGTTTAGGAAATTCAACTACTACCTGACTCACAAGATCAGCCTTGCACATCAACGCAGCTTTTGCCGTATGCTTTTTAAGGACAGGCATGTATTGATCCAAATCAGAATCATGCGAAATTTTATCTGCCAGATATTCGGCTATCATTTTAACGCGTATTACTTTTTCATACATTGATCCCAGACTGGCCTGAAAAAGCACACCCTTCAGCTTCTCTATCCGATCCTCAAAAGAAGAATTTAAATCACTTCTGTAAAAGAACTGAGCATCTTCCAGACGGGCTCTGAGCACTCTTTCATGCCCTTTTGCAACAAGCGACATGTCCTTTGCACGTGTATTATTAACTGTAATAAAACAGGACATGAGGTTGCCTTTATTATCAACTACACTAAAATATTTCTGATGCTCACGCATAGCAGTAATCAAAACCTCATCAGGAAGCTCAAGAAATTTTGTATCAAAATTTCCTGATACAACTACCGGATATTCAACAAGGTTGGTTACAATATCCACGAGTTCATCATCCTGCAGTACCCTGCCATTCAGGCTCTCTGCAGCTTTTGCTGTCTCACGTTCAATAATTTCTCTACGTTTCTTTGAATCTACCAGCACATAAGCTGAATCCAGCGCTTTTATGTATTCATCTGGAGAAGAAATCTTTATTCTGCCGGGCCGCATAAAACTGTGACCTAATGAGTATCTGCTGCTTTTAATATTCCCCACCATAAAAGGAATTATTTTATCCCCCAAAAGAGCAAGTATGGTGTGGATTGGCCTTGCGAACTCAACAGACAGATCCGCCCATCTCATAGTCTTTGGAAAAGGTATGGCTGTAATCACATCAGGAAGTATGCTTTTTAGAAGAAGGCCTGTTTTCAACTCGTGTTCTATTTTTTTTGCACATAAATAATCACCTTTCTTCATTTCTTTGATTTTCAAATCCTTAACAGAAACACCTGCTTTCTTGGCAAACTTTTCTGCCGCTATGGTAGGTTTGCCTTTTTTATCAAATCCTACACTTGCAGGTGGGCCTGTAATCTCAGTAGTAAGGGGTTTTTGTCTGTCTGAAACATTTTTTACTTCAAGAACAAGTCTTCTGGGGGTTCCAAAAGTATTGGCATTCCCATGTTCAATACGTCCATCATCCAATTTCTGTAAAAGCATCCTTGAAAATGCTTTCAAGGCTGGCTCTATATAACCTGCAGGAATTTCTTCTGTACCTATTTCAAGTAATAGACTGTCCATATATGCCTCTATTTTTGGGACCCTTGTCTTCTCTTTGTTTCAAATATTGTTCTGCACAAGCTCTCGCAAGGTTTCTAATACGTGCGATATAACCGGTCCTCTCTGTAACGCTTATCGCTCCCCGAGCATCAAGGATGTTAAAGGTATGAGAACATTTCAAGCAGTATTCGTAGGCAGGAATAACGAGTTTTTCCTTAATAATACGCTTACTTTCAGCCTCATATTTATTGAAAAGATCGAACAACATATCAACATCTGCCTGCTCAAAATTATATATTGACTGCTCAACCTCCTGCTGGTGATATACATCACCATAAGTAATATTGTTATTCCATTGCAAATCGAATACGTTATCCATACCCTGCAGGTACATGGAGATGCGTTCAAGACCATAAGTAATTTCCACAGATACAGGATGTAGCTCTATGCTGCCTGCCATCTGAAAATATGTAAATTGTGTAATTTCCATACCATCCAGCCAGACTTCCCAGCCAAGGCCGGAGGCGCCCAGTGTGGGTGACTCCCAGTCATCCTCAACAAATCTAATATCATGCTCAAGGCTATCTATTCCAAGCGCCTTCAAACTTTGCAAATACTGCTTCTGAACATTTACAGGAGAAGGTTTGAGTATTACCTGAAACTGATAGTAATGTTGCAGCCTGTTTGGATTTTCACCATAGCGGCCATCTGTGGGACGCCTTGAAGGCTGGACATAAGCTACATTCCAGGGTTCAGGGCCAAGTGCCTTTAATAGAGTTGCTGGATGAAATGTTCCAGCACCAACTTCCATATCATACGGTTGAACCAGCACACATCCCTTACGTGCCCAGAATTTCTGTAACGATAGTATAACTTCCTGAAAATTCATCC
>JAHIKR010000266.1 GCA_018897415.1 Pseudomonadota bacterium | reverse complement strand
CGTCAGCAGAAAATGCAAATTCTCCGATTTTATTTAACACCGATTCTGAAGCTTTTTCCAGAAGAATCTTTGCTCTCTCTTTATCCTTTTCTCGAACATAGAGTTTGACATAAATCACAGGAAACCTGGCACGCAGTCCCAGCTTGATCCCCGGAAACTTCTCTGTCAAACCGGCCAGCCGTTCGTTTACAGAAGCCTCGGCCAAACCAAATGTTGATATGGTCTTTACAAGGCTAAAACTTCTTTCTCCCTTCTGAAGCTTATCTATCCAGGGCAGGACTCCGTTCGCAAGCATTTTGCGCATTTCAGAAGGAACGCCGGGAAGAAAGAAAAAAATGCACCTTCCGATTCTAAGCACAAAGCCCGGGGCTGTTCCAACAGAATTGAAAAGACACTCAGCGCCCTCCGGCATCATGGCCTGACAAGACATAGCCTCTCTGTTGAACACAGGCTCAACACCTGCCGCCCTTGCGGCAGCCTCTGCAGTAATATCATCTGATGTGGGACCAAGTCCGCCTGTAATCACTGCCAGATCGGCACGGACACTGATCTCTTTCAGAATAGACGCAAGAGCTTCAACATCATCACCCACACAGCCGTGCCGTACAACCTCTATACCCGCTTCTTCCAGTTTTTGGGCAATATAGGCAGAATTGCTGTCAATGACGGATCCTGTAAGTATTTCATCACCTGTGGCAAGAATCTCTGATAGCATAGTTAAAACTTTACCCTTATTTATTTTTGTTCAAAGTTTTCCTGTTTTTTTGAATAGATTTTTGCTGTTTAAAACTATTTGGTAAGTTCATGCCAAATTGAGTTTTCCAGTCTCTACAAAATTGACATTACCATAAAACAAAAGCGCGCCTTCGCATGTCCAGCCTTGTAACGCCCTCTTCTTCAGCCATCTTCAAGGCGGCTTCAAAATCTTCTGTTGAAAGGGACTCGGAAAGCTCTTTTACTTCATAGGATCTGCCGCATGGCCTGTACTGTGGCATTATGTTTACATAGGTGTTTTTCGAGACTTTATTTGCTATAAATTTCATTATATCGCGCGTTCCTGCAAGACCGTGGGGAAGAACAAGGTGCCTTATCAATAGCCCTCTGCTTGCAATGCCTGATTCATCAATGACAAGATCTCCAACCTGCCTGTGCATCTCAATTACTGCCTTGCGGGCAATTTCAGGATAATTTTCTGCATTGCAGGCAAGCTCGGCAACTTCAGGGTCCCAGAATTTAAAATCCGGCATATATATATCTACTACGCCTTCAAGCAGTTTTAAAGTATCAAGGCTGTCATAGCCACCAGTATTGTAAACTAAAGGCACTTTAAGGCCTTCTTCTATGGCTATTTCAACAGCTGAGAGTATTTGTGGCACAACATGGGATGGGGTAACAAAATTGATATTGTGGCATCCTGAATTTTGAAGATAAAGCATCATGCCGGCTATCTGCCTGTCTGTAGCCTCCTCGCCTTCACCCTCGTGACTGATGTCATAATTCTGGCAAAAAATACAAAGCAAATTGCAAAAAGTAAAAAATATAGTGCCAGAACCGTTTTTACCGACAAGAGGCGCTTCTTCTCCATAATGCGGATGATAGCTTGATACTAAAGCTTTTTCACCCGTCCGGCAGACACCTAGTTCGCCAGAAAGGCGATCAACCGCGCACCTTCTGGGGCACAGAACACAGGCTTTCATTATTTTATGGGCCTTTTTTATCTTTTTTTTAAGTAATCCCTTTTTATGGGTTTCTATGTAAAGAGGTTCAAAGGAAGACATTGCCTTAGCATTCCTCTTATGTGTTTAACTAGTTATTGTTTAAATACGGTGCAATCTTTTTGGCGATGGGATATCTTCTGCCATAACCAAATGCCTTTGATGTAACCTTAAGACCAGGAGCTGCCTGATGTCTCTTGTACTCATTTATATCGACCTTAGAAATGACTTCCTTTACAAGCTTATTGTCAAATCCCATATCAACAAGCTCTTCAACACTTTTGAAGTCTTCTATGTAGCCCTTTAATATGGAATCAAGTATTTCATAAGGCGGCAGGTCATCCTGGTCAAGCTGGCCTGGCTTGAGCTCTGCAGAAGGCGCTTTTTCTATTATTCTCTTTGGAATATATTCCTTCTCCTTATTTATATGACGGGAAAGTTCATATACCATTTTCTTTGGAACATCCGAAATTACAGCGAGTCCTCCGTTCATGTCACCATAGAGAGTACAATAGCCCACTGCCAGCTCCGACTTGTTTCCCGTAGAAAGAAGAAGTGAACCATGCCTGTTTGACAGGGCCATTAAAATGCTTCCCCTGATTCGAGCCTGTATATTCTGCTCTGTGATACCTGGCTTGCTCTCATCGAAAGAAGGTGAAAGAAATTTCAAAAACTCTTTAAAAATACTGTCAATTGGAATCTGCACCAGCTCTATCCCAATATTTTCCGCAAGTTCCTTTGTATCTTCAAAATTTTCTCTTGAAGTATACTGTGACGGCATAAATGCAGCCATTACATTATTGTTTCCAAGAGCCATCGCAGCGATATATGCGGTCAATGCAGAATCAATCCCGCCGCTCAACCCTACAACTACCTTTGAAAAGCCACACTTTTTAACGTAGTCCCGTGTTCCCATAATTAGGGCTTTCAGAATAGACTCCGCATCTGAATCTGAAACAGGATGTATGTCTCCAGACGCCTCGGTGGCTTTTAAATCACAAACTACTAAGTCTTCCTCAAAATCACGGCCTCTGGCAATCAATTTTCCGCTTCGATCATAAACAGTGCTAATTCCATCAAAAAGAAAGCTGTCATTTCCACCTACCTGGTTGGCATATATAAAAGGAACTCTGTATTTCCGGGCAACTGCACTTAGCATATTCCACCTGAACTCCCTCTTGCCGGCATGAAAAACAGAAGCAGATATGTTTATTATAAGATCAGCTCCGTCTCGAATCATCAAAGACACTGGGTCTATATGGTACATTCTTTTAATGAAAATATCTTTGTCATTCCAGATGTCTTCACAGATGGTAATGCCTATTCTGTGCCCTTTGTATGGGAAAGAAATGCATGACCGGCCTGGTTCAAAATATCTCCTTTCATCGAACACATCATAAGTTGGAAGAAGTCTTTTATATGCCATATGAAGAATTTCGCCATCTTCAAACAGGACAGAGGCATTATAAAGAGGCTTGCCTTCATCATTTAGATTTTTGTCAACAAATCCGCAAATAACTCCTATGCCGTCTATTGAGCCGACAAGCTTATCCCGCCATAAAAGATTGGCATCGACAAAGTCCTTTTTCTCAAGAAGATCGCGGGGCGGATATCCTGTAATAACCAGCTCCGGAAATACTACCAGATCGCATGAAAGGTCTTTTGCCTTATTGGCGAAATAGATTATTCTGTCAAAATTATACTTAAAATCACCAATTACTGTATTTACCTGTGCTATAGCTACTTTCATGGCAAGTTCTCTTTTATTATATCTTAGCTCCTTGCAAGAATTTTATTATTAATCGTTTTATATAGCCTAACTGTTCTGGTTCTGTCCACACAATTTCCGGATCGGCCTTAAACCATGTCATCTGGCGCCTTGCATATCTTCTGGTGTCCCGTTTCAATGTGCGGACAGTCTCATCCCATGTAATACGGCCTTTAATAAAATCAACCATGTGACGATAACCTATGGACTGCATGGATTTGAGGTCTTCAGAATAACCCCTGTTGAGCAGCATTTTCACTTCATCAACAAGTCCCGCCTCTATCATTGCATCAACTCTTTGATTAATACGATCGTACAGAGCTTCCCGTTCAATATGAAGTCCAATTTTTAAAACATTAAAGCGCTTGTTCTCAAACCCGTGATCTTTGCTGTATTGCGAAATAGCCATGCCGGTTGCTTCATATACCTCAAGAGCTCTGATTATCCTGAATGTATCATTCGGATGTATCCTTTCCGCTGCCTCCTGGTCACATTTGCTTAACTTCTCATAAAGAAATCCGGAGCCATGAAGCGATTCCGCTTCTTTTAGACGCTTTCGGATATCTGTATCTGCCGGCCCTGCATGGGACAGGCCATGTACAAGAGCTTTAATATAAAGACCGGTGCCCCCGACAACAAATGGAACAATACCCACAGCATGCAGCTTCATTATCATCTCGCCAGCTATCTTCGCAAAACCGGCAGCATCAAAAGGCTCATCAGGGTCAACAATATCTATCAAATGGTGAGGGACTCGAGCCTGCTCATTAAGAGTCGGCTTGGCTGTGCCTATATCCATATATCTGTAAATCTGCATCGAATCGGCGCCAATAATCTCTCCATGCAAATCTATAGCGAGTTCAATTGAAACAGCAGTCTTGCCCAAACCGGTTGGGCCACAGATCACAATAATATTTGGTTTAGACACTTTTCCAGTTTATCCGGGTTAGGT